>NZ_JBEZUT010000020.1:0-48777 GCF_040636595.1 Kitasatospora sp. NPDC036755 | reverse complement strand
CGCGGAGGCTGAGGCCCTTGCCGCCAGGGTCTTCCAAGTTGCTGTAGTGAATGGACTGCTGCAATGCCGTGGCCGCCGGGCAGCCGCGCCAGCGCCCACCCGGGCAGGATGAGCTTGCCCCGGCGCCGGCCGCTGCCGACCAGGACGTACGGCGCCTCGGCCACCGCCCCGTCGATCAGCAGCGGCCACCCGGCGGGCAGCCCGACGGGCGTGATGCCCCCGTACTCCATGCCGGTCAGCTCGACCGCGGTGTCCATCGGCGCGAACGACGCCTTGCGCGCCCCCAGGTGGGTGCGCACCGCCTTGTTGACGTCCACCCGCGTGGTGGCCAGGGCCAGGCACGCGGCCAGGGTCACCTCCCCGGCACGCTTGGCGGCGACCACCACGCAGTTCGCGGAGAGCTCCGGGGGAGCGTCGTAGGCCGCGCAGAACACGGCGGTGTCCGCCAGCTCCGGATCGGTGTCCACGTAGAGGACCGAGGCGGCCGCCTCCTGGGCGGCCCAGTTCTTCAGCGCGTCGGCGACGGGCGCGGCGAGCTCCGCGCAGACCTCCAGCGCGGGCGCGGCGGAGACGAAGTTCCCGAAGGGCGGGCGTACGGACTCACTCATGGGGCCGGACTGTAGCGCCTTCCCGGAACCGTCAGTCCCGGAACCCGTCAGCCGTACGGGACGACCGCGACCGGGCAGTGCACGTGGTGGATCGCGGCGTGCGCCACCGGGCCGACGTGGTGGTGGCGCAGCGGCAGGTGCCGGATCCGGCGGCCGACCACCAGCAGCCGGGCCGTCGCCGCGGCGTCCACGAGGTCCACCGCGGGCTTTCCCCGGATCAGCTCGGTGGTCACCTCGACGCCGGGATAGTGGACCCGCCACGGCGCCAGGGCCCCGGCGAGCCCGCTGTCCTCGGCCGCGGACGCCTCGCGCTCCAGCCCGCCGATCGCTCCGTAGGACATGTACTCGCTGCCGGCCGGCGGCGACCAGACGTGCACCACCCGCAGCGGCGCCGAGCGCAGCGCGGCGGCCTGGAAGGCGAAGGCCAGCACCGGCTCCGCCGGGCGCCCGAGGTCCAGGCCGACCATCACCTCGCCGTCCGGCTCGTCCCCGCCGGCCCGGACCAGCACCACTGGGCAGGCCGCCCGCCGCAGCACCTCCTGGCTCACCGAGCCGATCAGGAACCCGCGCAGGGTGCCCAGTCCGCGCGAGCCGACCACCAGCACGGATGCGCTCTGCCCGGCGGCCTCCAGCGCCTCGACGGGATCGGCGGCCACCGAGGAGGCGGCCACCTCCACCGCGGGCGCCAGGGGCCTCAACTCGCCCTCGCGTTCGGCGAGTTGCGCCAGCGCTGGGTGGTCGCCCGGTCGGCTCCCGGGGGCGACGTGCTTGGGCCGGGGCCACGCCTGGAGGACGTCCAGGCGCAGGCCGCGGCGCTGCGCCTCGCGGGCGGCCCAGGCGGCGGCGGCCAGGCTCTCGGGCGAGCCGTCGAATCCGACGACGACGGGCCCGGTCACGGCGTGGGGCCCGGTCACGGCGTGGGGTCCGGTCACGGCGTGCTCCTCGGTTCCGGCGCGGCCGGAGGTCTCGGCGCGTGCGCCCAGTATCCGGCGGCTCCCCGGCCCGCGCCTCCCGGACACCCGCCGCCGTCCCGGCTCCGGGAGTCGTCCTGCGCGGCGCACGCACCCCGACGCGCCCTGGTCCGGGGCCGATCGACAGGACGCTCCCCGGGCCGCCGGTTCGGCCGTCCGGCTGATCGCCCGCCCGGCGGCGCGGCACGCCCCCGGCCCGGCCGGGGCGTCGGGCTAGGGTCTCCCGGACCGGTCCGTCCCACTCCGGGAGAACGATGCCGAGGCTCCCCGATCTCCGCTCGCGCTGGGCGAGCGCCGCCGCCGGACTGGCCGTGCTCGCCTCCGCCCTGGCGGGCTGCGGGGGCGGCGGCAGCGGCGGCCCCGTCACCCTGAACTGGTACAACTTCCCGGACGACTCGGGCGCCCTCCAGCAGGCCGCCGACCGCTGCGGGCAGGAGTCCGGCGGCCGCTACACGATCCGCTACAACAAGCTGCCGCGCGGCGCCGACGGCCAGCGCCAGCAGCTGGTGCGCCGGATGGCGGCGCACGACGCCGACGTGGACGTCCTCGGCCTGGACGTCACCTGGCCCGCCGAGTTCGCCGAGGCCGGCTGGATCCGCGAGTGGACCGGGGCGATGCGCGAGCGGGCCACCGCCGACACCCTCGACGCGGCGGTGCGCACCGCGACCTGGCGGGACCGGCTGTACGCGGTGCCGTACAACTCCAACACCCAGTTGCTCTGGTACCGCGACGACCTGGTGCCGACCCCGCCCCGGACCTGGGCGGAGATGCTCTCGGCGGCGAAGGAGCTGGCCCGCGAGGGCAGGCCGCACCTGGTGGAGATCCAGGGCGCCCAGTACGAGGGGCTGACGGTCTGGTTCAACACGCTGGTCACCAGCGCGGGCGGTTCGATCCTGACCCCCGACGCCCAGGCGCCCTCGCTCGGGGCGCCGGCCGTCACGGCCGCCGGGGTGATGCGCGACCTGGCGGCGTCGGTGGCCGCCGACCCCTCGCTGCCGAACCAGATGGAGGACCAGAACCGGCTCGCCATGGAGTCCGGCACGGCCGCCTTCGAACTCAACTACCCCTTCGTCTACCCCTCGATGAAGGCCAACCGGCCGGAGCTGTTCCCGCACTTCCGCTGGGCCCCGTACCCCGCGGTGAGCGCCGACCGGCCCGCCAGCGTCACCATCGGCGGGATCGACCTCGCGGTGGGCGCCTACAGCCGCCACCCCGACCTCGCCGCCGAGGCCACCCTGTGTCTGCGCGACCGGGACAACCAGCTCACCAACGCGCTGAAGGGCGGCCTGCCTCCCTCGCTGCGGAGCCTGTACGGGACGGCCGAGCTCACCGCCAGCTACCCGTTCGCCGCCGACGTGCTGGCCGCCCTCGACTCCGCGAGCGTGCGTCCCCAGACCCCGGCCTACCAGAACGTCTCCATCGCCGTCTCGCACACCCTCTCCCCGCCCGCCGGCATCCGTCCGGAGAAGGACGTGGCCGACCTCCGCGGGCAGATCCAGGCCGCCCTCGGCTCGAAGGGGCTGATCCCGTGACACCGTCCACCGAGGCCGCCGCCGCGGCCGGGCCCGAACCGGCCGGACCGGAGCCGGCCGGGCCCTCGCGCGGGGCCCGCCAGGAGAGCCGGCTGGGCCTGCTGCTGTGCGCCCCCGCGGTGATCGTGATGCTCGCCGTCACCGCCTACCCGATCGGCTACGCCGTCTACCTGTCCCTGCAGCGCTACGACCTGCGCTTCCCCGCGCAGGCGCACTGGGTCGGCCTCGCCAACTACGGTGCGGTGCTGACCTCGCCGTACTGGTGGCAGGCGCTCGGCGTCACGGTGCTGATCACGGTGGCGTCGGTCACCGTGGAGCTGGTGCTCGGCCTGGCGCTCGCGCTGGTGATGCACCGGACGGTCTTCGGGCGCGGCACGGTGCGCACCGCGGTGCTGGTGCCGTACGGGATCGTCACCGTGGTCGCCGCGTACTCCTGGCAGTACGCCTGGACCCCGGGCACCGGCTACCTGGCGGCGCTGCTGCCGGAGGGCAGCGCCCCGCTGACGGAGCAGTGGCCGGCCGTCGGTCTGATCGTCCTCGCGGAGGTGTGGAAGACCACCCCGTTCATGGCGCTGCTGCTGCTCGCCGGCCTGGCCCTCGTCCCGGAGGAGACCGTCCGGGCGGCGATGGTGGACGGCGCGAGCGCGGGCCAGCGGCTGCGGCTGGTGGTCCTGCCGCTGATGAAGCCGGCGATCCTGGTCGCGCTGCTCTTCCGGACCCTGGACGCCTTCCGGATCTTCGACAACATCTACGTGCTGACCAGCGGCGCCAACGGCACCGGCTCGGTGTCGATCCTCGGCTACGACAACCTCTTCACCGCGCTCAACCTGGGCATCGGCTCGGCGATCTCGGTGCTGATCTTCGTCTGCGTGGCGCTGATCGCCCTGGTCTTCGTCAAGCTGTTCGGCGCGGCCGCGCCCGGCGCCGACCCGGAGCACCGGTGAGCGGCCGGCCCGCCCGGGCGCTGACCGGCTGGGGCGTCGCCAACCTGGTGGTCGTGCTCTACGCGCTCTTCCCGGTGTGGTGGATCGTGGCGCTCTCCTTCAAGGACCCGAGCACCCTCTCCGACGGCGCCTTCGTGCCCCGCCGCTGGACCCTGGCCAACTACCGGGGCATCTTCCAGACCTCGGAGTTCACCCGCGCCCTGGTCAACTCGATCGGCATCGCGGTGATCGCCACCACCGTCGCCGTCGTGCTGGGCACCATGGCCGCGTACGCGGTGGCCCGGCTGCGCTTCCCCGGCAAGCGGCTGCTGATCGGGGTGTCGCTGCTGATCGCGATGTTCCCGCCGATCTCGCTGGTCTCGCCGCTGTTCGACATCGAGCGGGCGCTCGGCCTGTTCGACACCTGGCCCGGGCTGATCATCCCGTACATGACCTTCTCGCTGCCGCTGGCGATCTACACGCTCTCGGCGTTCTTCCGGGAGATCCCCTGGGACCTGGAGAAGGCGGCCAAGGTGGACGGTGCCACGCCG
Organism: Kitasatospora sp. NPDC036755; assembly: GCF_040636595.1. Taxonomy (NCBI): domain Bacteria; kingdom Bacillati; phylum Actinomycetota; class Actinomycetes; order Kitasatosporales; family Streptomycetaceae; genus Kitasatospora; species Kitasatospora sp. NPDC036755. Next base: position 44,192 of record NZ_JBEZUT010000020.1, on the reverse strand, counting down.
TGGCAGGCGTTCCGGCTGGTCATCGCGCCGCTGGCGGCGCCGGGGGTGTTCACCACCGGCATCCTGGTCTTCATCTTCTGCTGGAACGACTTCCTGTTCGCGATCTCGCTGACCTCCACCACCTCGGCCCGGACGGTCCCCGCGGCGATCGCCTTCTTCACCGGGAGCTCCCAGTTCGAGCAGCCGACCGGATCGATCGCGGCCGCCGCCGTGATCATCACGATCCCGATCGTGGTCTTCGTGCTGCTGTTCCAGCGCCGCATCGTCGCCGGGCTCACCGCCGGCGCAGTCAAAGGCTGAACCCGAGTCGATGAACCCGCCCCACCCGGCGGGCCAGGAAGGCGGATCGTGGCCGAGATCGTCCTCGACGGCATCACCAAGCGCTACCCCGACGGCGCCGTCGCCGTCCGCGACGTCAACCTCACCATCGCCGACGGGGAGTTCGTGATCCTGGTCGGCCCCTCCGGCTGCGGCAAGTCCACCACCCTCAACATGATCGCCGGGCTGGAGGACATCACCGAGGGCACCCTGCGGATCGCCGGGGAGGTGGTCAACGACCGGGCCCCCAAGGACCGCGACATCGCGATGGTCTTCCAGAGCTACGCCCTCTACCCGCACATGAGCGTGCGCGACAACATGGGCTTCGCGCTGCGCCTGGCCAAGGTCGACAAGCCGACCATCGCCGCCAAGGTCGAGGAGGCCGCCCGCATCCTGGACCTGACCCAGCACCTGGACCGCAAGCCCGCCAACCTCTCCGGCGGGCAGCGCCAGCGGGTCGCGATGGGCCGGGCGATCGTCCGCGACCCCAAGGCCTTCCTGATGGACGAACCGCTGTCCAACCTGGACGCCAAGCTGCGGGTCCAGATGCGCACCCAGATCGCCGCCCTCCAGCGCAGGCTGGGCACCACCACCGTCTACGTCACCCACGACCAGGTCGAGGCGATGACGCTCGGCGACCGCGTGGTGGTGATGCGCTCCGGCGTCGTCCAGCAGGTCGGCTCGCCGCAGGAGCTGTACGACGAGCCGGTGAACCTCTTCGTCGCCGGCTTCATCGGCTCACCCGGGATGAACTTCCTCGGCGCCACCCTGGAGCAGGACGGCCCGCACACCGCGCTGCGCACCTCCCTGGGCGACCTCCCGCTGGACGACCGCACCCGGCGCGCCCTGGAGCGCGCGGACGCGCCGCGCGAACTGATCGTCGGCATCCGCCCCGAGGACTTCGAGGACGCGGCGCTGGTCGAGGGGCACACCGGCGGGGTCACCGTCACCGTGACCGTCGAAGTGCGGGAGTCCGTCGGCTCCGACGTCTACGTCCACTTCGCGGAGGAGGGCGGACCGGCGGTGACCGAGGAACTCGCCGAACTCGCCGCCGACTCGGGCCGGGCCGACACCGGGATGCGCGAGCACCGGGTGGTCGCCCGGCTGAGCACCGCCACCCGGGCCGCCGAGGGCGGGCCGCTGGACCTGTGGGTGGACACGGCGCGCGTCCACGTCTTCGACCCGCGCGGCGGGGCGAACCTGACACACCCGGAACACCGGTAGCGGGGTACTGCGGAAGGCCCAACACCGCCTCGGCCGACGGTGTGCCTGACCGTAGCCGTGCGGAAGTCGCCCTACATTGCCCGGCTATGAGAGAAAATGCCGGAATCAGTCGCCGATCGGTGCTCAAGGCCCTCCCCGCGGCCGCCGTCCTCGCGGCGGGCTCCGACGGGCTCCTCGCCCGGCCGGCGAGGGCCGCGGCCACCTTCCCGCAGCCGGCCGTCCGGAGCTCCCCGTCGGTCGCCGGCGGATCCTCGGCCGGGGCCTCCGCGGTCACGAGGGCGGTGCTGGAGCAGACGCTCGACGTCCGGTTCACCAGCACCGCCGTGCCCGGCTACGGGACGGTCACCACACGCACCTACAACGGGACGATCCCGGGGCCGACCCTGCGGGTGCGCGCCGGCGACGCACTGTGGCTGCACCAGGTCAACGGCCTGCCGCCGAACCCGCCGGACCCGATGCCCGCCTCCGGCCACGGCGGCCACAACCGGCCGCACCGCCTGAACAGCTTCAACCTCCACACCCACGGCCTGCACGTCTCGCCCTCCGGGGAGGCCGACAACATCCTGCGCGAGTTCCCGCCGCGCACCGCCGAGGAGGTCGCGGCCGGCGTCCCCGAGCCGCGGTACCTGACCACCGTCGAGATCCCCGCCGGCCACCCCGCCGGGACGTACTGGTACCACCCGCACGTGCACGGCGCCACCGCCCAGCAGATCGCCGGAGGGATGGCCGGGGTCCTCATCGTCGAGGGCGACGTCGACGAGGTGCCGCAGATCAAGGCCGCCGCCGACGTGGTCGTCTGCGTCAACGAGCTCCGGCTCAAGGACGACAAGGTCGCCGAGTTCACCGCCGGCGACGCCCTGGCCGCCGCCCAGCCGACCTTCACCGTCAACGGCTCGGTCAACCCCACCCTCACGCTGCGCCCCGGGGAGGTCCAGCGCTGGCGCCTGGTCGCGGCGACCGCCTTCACCGCCTTGAAGCTCCAAGTGATCAGTGGCGAAAAGAAATTGACGATGCATCAGATCGCCATGGACGGGGTGACCTTCCCCGCGGTGGTCGCCGCCGAGACGGTGTCGCTGGCCGTGGGCAACCGGGCCGACGTGCTCGTCCGGGGCGGCGACGCCGGGACGTACGAACTGCGGGCCACCGGGGTGCCCGGCCCGCTGATGACGATCGAGGTGGCGGGAGAGGCCGTCCGGCCGCCGATGGAGCTGCCGACCGCGCTCCCGCAGGGCAAGCCGTTCCTCGACGAGAAGGACGTCGCCGACCCCGACAGCGACCGCAGGATCGTCTTCCACGTCGACGCGGGCGCCTTCCCCAAGCCGTTCCCCAACGCCTACCGCGTCCTCGGCAGCCACCCCACCCCGGCCGCCTACCCGGAGGGCGACCTCACCCGCGACCCCGCCTACGGCCTGTTCGACCCGGAGTACGTCAACCACACCCTGGAACTCGGCACCGTCGAACGGTGGACCCTGCACACCGACGACAGCATGCCCGCCTTCCACCACCCCTTCCACCTGCACACCAACCACGTCCTGGTCACCCACCGCAACGGCGTGCGGCTCGACCCGCCGGTCTGGCAGGACACCGTCGACCTGAGCGGCGGCAAGCCGGGGGACACCGTCACCCTCCTGGTCAGGTACGAGGACTTCACCGGCCGCACCGTCCTGCACTGCCACCAGCTCCAGCACGAGGACCTCGGCATGATGCAGCTGGTCGACCTCGTCCAGCCGCGACGGCCCCGGGGGCCGCGCCGGCAGGCCGGAAAGAACGGGCCCGGTCGGCCCGGGGAGCCGGTGCGGCCCCGTCCGCTCGACCACTGAGCGCTCCTGCGCCGCCCCCGTGGAACCGTCGGCGGAACCGGGGGGCGGAACCGGCGGCGGAACCGGCGCAGGAAAAACATCCGGAACAGGAGTTCGGACCCGCCTCCCGGGGTACAACCAGTCATGCAGCGGCCGTGACCGTTCCGGCTGCTCCCGCACCCGATCGGGTGCCACCGGGACCGCGCTTGAAGAAGCCGGGCACAGGTCCTGGGGGAAGAAGTCCGCGGCGCGCACGAGGTGCGAGCCCGTAGCCGTCGCCGGGCGTCCACCCCGATGTCCTGGAGCGATCACGTGTCCATCCACCTGGAAACGACCGAGACGGAGCCCGCGACCCGGGGCCTGCCGCCCGACCTGCCGCGAAGACCGACGGCGGCCGAGCTGCGCCGGATGGGGAAGACCGAGGCCCGCGAACTGAGCGACGCGCTGTTCGAACGGCTGGCCGCGCTGGCCCGCGAGTCCCACGCCTACAGCTACGTCCGCGGCACGATCATCGAGCTCAACATGCCGCTGGTACGCTTCATCGCCGCCCGCTTCCGCCACCGCGCCGAGGACATGGAGGACATCCTCCAGGTCGGCACGATCGGCCTGATCAAGGCCGTCGACGGCTACGATCCCGGGCGCGGCGTCGAGTTCGTCACCTACGCCATCCCCACCATCACCGGCGAGATCAAACGGTTCTTCCGCGACACCTCCTGGCCGGTGCGGGTCCCACGCAGCATGCAGGAGCTCTACCTCTGCGTCGCCCGCGGCTCCGACCGCCTGGAACAGGAACTCGGCCGCCTCCCGCAACCCGAGGAGATCGCCGAGGACCTCCACCTCACCATCGAACAGGCCACCAAGGGCCTGATGGCCGGCCGGGTCTACCGCCCCAACTCCCTGGACGCCCTGCGCGACCAGGACACCGACGAGAGCGGCAGTGCCCTGTTCGACCGGCTCGGCGGCTGCGACCCCGGCATCGAACTCGCCGACTTCCGGATCGCCGTGCGCCCGCTGCTGGCCCGGCTGCCCGAACGCGAACAGACCGTCCTCAAACTGCGGTTCTGGGACGGGTGCACCCAGTCCCGGATCGCCGAGCGGATCGGCGTCTCCCAGATGCACGTCTCCCGGCTGCTCGGCGCCACCCTGGCCTGGCTGCGGGAGGAACTGGAGGACCGCGACGCCCCCGGCTGGGCCGGCGACGGGCCGGAAGCCCGCGGCTGAGACGGCCGGGCGGCCGGGCGGGCAGGGGGGGGCAGGGGGGCAGGCGGGCGGCCGGGCAGGCGGGCAGGCGGGCGGGCAGACGGGGGCGGAAGCCGCAGGAGCGGGACAGCTCTAGCCTGGAAGGGAGCCCGGGCGGGGGCGGTGACCGGGCCCAGGCATCGAGGGCGGTCCGGATGAAGGACTTTCTGGTGACCAACGGGTGGACGGTCGTCCCGCTCCACGGGGACCTCGACGACTTCTCGTCCCGCGACGTACGACGCCTGTTCGACGCGCTCACGGACGAGGGCGCCACCCGGGTGGTCGTGGACCTCACGGCGGTGGGCTTCCTGGACTCCACCGGCCTCAACGTGCTGCTCGGCGCCGCCCGGCGGGCACGCCTCGAACGGGGCGCGCTGCGGCTGGCCGGGGCCGTCCCCAGGGTGCGGGACCTGGTGGAGCTGAGCGGCGTCGCCACGGTGCTGCCGCTCTACCCGGACGTGGCAGCGGCCTGTGTCTGACGACCGGGCCCCCGGGGAGCCCGCCGTGCGCGACGACACGGCGGTGCTGCGCGAAGCCGTCGACCGGCTGCGGGCCGAGGCCGAGGGCCTGCGGCGGGCGATGCGCACCAGGGGCGTCATCGAGCAGGCCAAGGGCATGCTCGCCGAGCGGCTGGACTGCACGCCGGAGGAGGCCTTCGAGCACCTCGTACGGCTCTCGCAGGACACCAACCGCCGGCTCGTGGACCTCGCCGCGGGCCTGGTCGGGATCGCCGCCCCGCTGACGGACCCGGAGGAGCGGACCGGCCCCGCGCCGCCGGCCGCCGCGTCGCAGGTCTCCGCGCCGCCGCCCCCGCCGCTCTTCGAGCCCCCGCCCCCGTTCCCCGTGCCTCCGCCGGGCACCGTGCCTCCGCCGTTCCCCGTGCCTCCGCCGGGCACCGCGGCCCCGGCCGCCGCGGTGCCCGGCCTGGCCGCGCGCTACCACCTGGCCGCCTAGGCCCTGGCCGGCGCGGAGACGCCCGACGAACTGGCCCGGCTGCTGCACGAGGCGGCCCTCGCCCCGCTCGGTGTCGTCGCCGTGGTGCTGGGCCGGCTGGAGCCGGACGGCGCGCTGATCCTCGTCGCCAGCCACGGTGTGGAGCCCCGCCGGGTCAGCCAGTGGCAGCGCATCCCGCCGGAGACCGGGGTGCCCCTGGCGGCCGCCGCCCACGGCGGCGGCCTGGTCTGGGAGTCCGGACGCGGTCGGCGCGGCGGGCGCTCGCCGGGCAACGGACGGATCGTCCCCGGCCGCAGCGCGTGCGCCGTACCGCTCCGCAGCGGCGAGCGGATCGTCGGGGCGATGAGCCTCGGCTGGGACGTACCCGCCGTCCGGGCCCGTGCGGCGACCCGGTACGTCGACGCGCTGTCCGGGCTCGTCTCCGGGCACCTGCTGCGGTTCGACGCCCCGGGCGAGGGCGGGCCGGTGACGGCGGTGCCCGGCGGCGAGCACTGGTTCCGTGTCGTGCTGGACACCGTGTTCGACCCCGTCCTGGTGCTCTCGGCCATGCGCGGGACCGCCCCCGGCGCTGCGATCAGCGACCTGCGGGTCCGGTACGCCAACACCGCGGCCGGCCTCGGCGCGGTGACCGGCCGGCGCCTGAGCGAACTCCACCCCGGACTGGTGGCGACCGGCGACTTCGGCCGGATCCTGGCGGCCGCCACGAGCGGCACCCGGTACGAGGGGCGCACGGAGGACTTCACCGGCGCCGGACCGGACCGCACGCTCGTCCTGCGGGCGGAGCCGTTCCTGGACGGCGTGCTGCTCACCTGGCGCCCCGGCGACGGAGCCGAGCGCGCGGCCCGGCTCCACCGGGCGCAGCGGCTGGCCGGACTGGGCAGCTTCGCCTGGGCCCCCGGATCGCCGCCCGAGCTGTCCGGGGAGGCCCTGCGGCTGCTCGGCCTCGACCCCGACCGCACCGAACCGGTCACGCCCACTGAACTGGTGGCCCGGGTGCACCCCGCCGACCGCCCGGCGGCCCGGCTGTTCCTGCGCCGCCTGCTGGCCGGGCGCCGGACGGCGGCCCTGGAGTTCGACGTCGGGCGACCCGGCGAGGCCCCTCGCACCGTGCGGGTCACGGCGGAGGCCTCCGGAGACCGGGAGACCGGCCGCCCGCCGGTCATCCGGGGGGTCCTGCAGGACGTCAGCCGGTGGCACCGCACCGAACAGGCCCTCGTCGGCGCCCGGGCCCGGCTCGCCGAGCAACGCCGCCGGGCCGGAGCCGAGCACCGCACCGTACGGGCCCTGCAGAACGCGCTGATGTCCGGGCCCACCGAGCCCGAGCCCGACCCCGCCGTCCTCGACCACGCCGCCCGCTACCTGCCCGCCGGAGACCGCCCCAGGGTCGGCGGGGACTGGTACGACCTGGCGTCCCTCGCCGACGGCCGGATCCTGCTCGCCGTCGGCGACGTCAGCGGCCACGGCCTCACCGCCGCCGTCGGCATGGCGGAGCTCCGGCACGCGCTGCACGGCCTCTGCTACACCGGCCAGGGGCCGGGGGAGATACTCGGACGGCTCAACACGATGCTCTGCCACCAGGGCGGCAGCCGGATCGCCAGCGTGCTGTGCGGACTGCTCGACCCGCGGGCGCGGACGCTCACCTGGAGCGCGGCCGGGCACTCGCCTCCCGCCGTGCTGCGGGGAGCCACCGCCGTCCTCGCCCAAGGCCCCACCGGGACCGTCCTCGGGGCGCTGCCGGAGACCCGCTGCCGCGAGGCCGTACTGCCGCTGCGGCCGGTCGAGGACACCGTGCTGTTCTGGACCGACGGCCTGCTGAACCGCCGGGACGACGGCACCGTCCGCCCGGACCGGCTGCTGCGGGCGGCCGAGGAGTGCGGCGCGGGCGGGCTCGCGGACTGCCTCGACCACATCGCCGCCCGGCTCGGCGGACCGAACCCGGACGACGACAGCTGTCTGCTGGCCGTGCGGCTGGGGGCGGGGGCGGGGGCGGGGGCCGGGCGGGAGTGAGCGCGGGGCGCGGTTGGGGGTTGGGTCGGGGCGGGGCTGGGGCTGGGGCTGGGTCGGGGGGGCTGGGCGTTAGCGATCGCGGATTCGGGGTACTCGCAGCGGGCGGACCACGGGGGACGACACTGCGAGGAGGCGGACGGCATGACCGGCACGGACGGGCGCGAGCGGACGGAGCCAGGCGGAACCGGTCGGCGGACGCGCCGCGACCGCGACCGCGACCGCGACGGCGTCCGGCTTCCCGCCCCGGAGCCGCGGCTGCACAGGGTCCTGCTCGGCCTGCGCGGCCGGGCCTGGGACATGGTGCGCGGCGTGCGGCCGCGGACCGTCCTCGGGCTCGCCCTGCTGTCGCTGGTGCTGCTGTCGCTGGCCCTGCTGGCCGCCGGTCTGGGGGCGTCGGCGGCCCCGTCCCGGTGGGTCCTCGCGGGAGGCTGGGCCCTGGCGCTGGCCGCTGCCCTCGCGGTGCTCCGCGCCTGCGCCGACGGGCGGCGCGGGGAGGAGCGGTGAGGAGCGGTGAGGAGAGCGGTGAGGATCCGACGCCCCTTCGGGGACGTCGAGGAAGCGGGACTCCCCGCTCTCATCTGCGATGAACACATCGACCGACATGCTCATGCGCGAAGCGGACCGTGTCTTCGCGCCAGGTGGTCCACGTGTTTCGCGTCGGCCACTCGAGACCGGCGCAGGCATGGTCACGGGCGAACGGCGCGGACGTGATCGGGTGAAAGGTGGAGCTCGTACGGCAGGCAGCAGTCGGAGCAGAGCGTCGCGACGAGGGTTCCGCAAGCGCACAGCTGGTTCATGCCGCCGTCCGGGGTCGCTCCGCAGCAGGCAGCGGACGCGTGCTGCAGTTCCAGACCGCGAGCGTCATCCGGGTTGATGACGATGTTTCCCCTCGGCCCCTGCGACACCACCGGCTTGCCATCCGCGTCGTAGCGGAGCCCATGGCGTGGCATCACCGGCCCCGGCACCTCGGTGACGACCAGGGGTGCGCCGTACGGCTCCGTCTCGATCGCACAGCGGCCTGAGGGCACGGTCGCCGGCGACGGACCGGGTTCGTCAGCTTCCCACCATGCGTAGGACGGCGCCTCGGGAACCGCAGGCAACCACGTGAGCGGCCCTGTCAGCGGGACGCCACACGTGACGCAGACGAACACCACCGCTTCACCTCCGGCGCCCGTGTCGGCGACATCGCCAGGCAGGGCGGCGGCCTGCCCGCGCTCCGGGCTGTCATCGCCCTGACCCCATACCTGCTCTCGCCGTTCGCGCATGTGCTGACCGTACGCGGCACGCGGCCAGGCACGGCACCCGACCCGGCACGAGGACGACCCGGCGACGCGCGAGGCGACTCCCGACCTCCCCGAGCAGGCCGCGTTCGCCATCCGGCGCAGGCGGTCCTCGTGGGCCCGTGGTGAGCAGCGGCAGAGAGCGGACACCTGAGTCCGGGCCAGGGGGCCGGCAGCAGCACAGTGCTGTCGGGATTCCCAACGGGTCGGGTCGGGTTGGGTCAGGCCGGGTTGGGTCGGTGGGCGGACCGGTGGCGTGGTTTCGCTGCGTGATCGGCGCATACTTTCCGTAAACACACGGAGGTGCTCATGCCCATGGTGGATGTCGCTGCTCTCGGCCGACTGGTCGCCGAGTACGAGGCCCTGTCCCCGTCCAGCTCGCCGGAAGCCGGGCGGCGGCTGCGCGACGTCTGCTACACGATCGGCATCTACACCGGCGAGGCCGACGCGGCCCGCGCCGTCGCCCGGGCCCGCCTGCTGCTGGACCGGCAAAGCCCTGCCGAAGGCGGCGCGGCGGCTCCCGGAACCCCGGCGAGCGACCGGGCCCGCGCGGCACTGCTGGCCGAACTCGGCGACCTCGCGGCCCGTGAGCGGACGCGGTCCACCCCCTTCCCGGGCCTGCACGAGGTGGTGCAACAGACCCGCGTCACCGTCCCGCACTGCGTCGGTGCCGCCGTCAGCACCTGGCACGACGACGGCTCGGTCGAGACCTTCGCGGCGACCCCGTCGTACCTGCTGGCCCTCGAACGCGCGCAGGGCGGAGCCGGGGAGGCGGGACCGCTTCCCCGGCTCCGCCGACAGGGCGAGGGGCAGGTCGTCGTCCGGCTCGACCCGGGCCGCCCGGACCGGTTCGGCGACCGCGCCCGGCGCTGCGGCGTACGCGCCGTCGCCGGCGCCCACCTGCGCACCCACCCGCACGGCTGCACCGTCTTCAGCGCCTACCTGCGCACACCGGTCGAACCCGGCACACCCGCCCTCGGGCTGATCGAGGTGCTCGCCCTCCAAGCGTCGGCCGCCCTCGACCGTTTCGCCCTGTCCAGGGCGGTCGCCGACCTGCTGGACCGCCGGCACGCCACCGGCCTGGCCATCGGCATCACCGCCGAGCGGTTCGACGTGACCCCGCACACCGCACTGAGCCTGCTGGTCGGAGCCGCCCAACGACTGGGCACGGACCTCGACACCGTGGCCCGGCACCTGGCGGACGGCGACCGGCCGCCGTCGGGGCGGACCGGTACGCAGCCGGGGCCGTGACCGGCTTCGCGGCCGATGGCGTGGCCGGTCGCGCGACCGACTGCGCGGCCGGTTGCTTTGGACGACTGCGCAGCCGGTTTCGCACCCGGTCCGTCGCCCCGCCGCCGAGCGGCTCCGATCACACCGAACGAGGAGGACCTGATGAGCATCGTGAAGGAGTCCGTGGAGGTGGCCGTGCCCCTGCACGCCGCCTACCACGAATGGACGCTCTTCGAGGAGTTCCCCCGTTTCATGGAGGGCGTCGACTCGGTGACCCGGCTGGACGCGCGCCACACCCACTGGCGCACCACCATCGACGGGGTCACCCGCGAGTTCGACGCCGAGGTCGTCGACCAGGAACCGGAAGAACTGATCGCCTGGCAGACGGCGGACGGCGGGATCTACCGGAAGAGCACCGTGACCTTCCGCCGGCTCGACGCGGGCCACACCCGGGTCTCCCTGGCCGTCGACCTCCGCCCCGGCGGCGGCGGAGGCGCGGCGAAGCCGACGGCGGAAGCCCGGCGCGCGCTCGACCACCGGGTGAAAGGGGACCTGCGGCGATTCAAGGAGTACGCCGAGGACCGCGCCCGGGGCCGGATCGATCCGGCCTGAGGCCCGTACGACGGGCGTACCCCTCGACGCCCCCCGAGCCGCGGCTCCTCCCCGCACACGCCGGGGTTCGGCCGCCGGTCGCCGGGATCCGGTCAACTGGGCTTCCCGGCCGGTGGAGTTCGCCGGGATCGCCCGCGCCTCGTGACCGCGCACTCCTACGCTCGTGCGCACACATCGGCGTGAGGGGGGGGGAGTGCCGTGGCTCGCAGGCCTGTCCGGCGGCGCAGGTCGACCGCCGTCCGCCTGGTCAGGCTGATCCGGCGGGCACGGCGGAACGCGCCGCTGGCGGGCGCGGCAGCGCTCGTCGTGCTCGTCGTGGCCCTGCTGGTGGTGCAGTGGATGGCCCGGCACCTCCTCCTGGTCGCCGCGCTGCTGGTCGTTGCCGCCGTCGTGGGCGCGGCCGTGGGGGCCGCCGTGCTGCGGTCGCGAAGGCGGGCCGACCGGCGGGAGCTGGACGCGCGGACCGCCCAACTGCGGCACATCGGGCCGTTCCTGGCGATGACCCCGAAGGCCTTCGAGCACGCGCTGGCGGACCTGTGCCGCCGGGACGGCTGTACGAAGGTGAAGGTGGTCGGCGGGGCCGGCGACCTCGCGGCGGACGTCCTCGCCGTCACCCCCACCGGGCAGCGCATCCTCATCCAGGCCAAGCGGTACGGGCCGCGGACCTTCGTCGGCTCCGACGACGTCCAGAAGGTCAACGGCACCTACCGCGACGTACACCGCTGCGACCTGGCCGCCGTGGTGACGACCAGTTCCTTCACCAAGCCCGCCGCCGCGTTCTGTTCACAGGTCGGCATCCGCGCCGTCGACCAGCGGGCCCTCGCCCTGTGGGCGGACGGGCGAGGCCGACCGCCCTGGGCCTGAGCCACGGCTCTCGATCTCCAACTCCGTTAGGGAGAGCAGGAGCCGGCGCCGCTCCCGGTCGATGTCCGCGACGAGGACGGCGAGTTCCTCGCCGACCCGGAACGCCGCCCCCGGCGGACCGCCGTCGCCGCCGCGCGACGACGCGAGGTCCCGGACGGGCACATGGCGGTGTGGAGCCCGTCCCGGGACGGCCCGGGACGGCCCGGGACGCGCGCGTCGGTGGGCCGGCGCGGGCAACGGCCTTGCGGCTAGCGGTGGTTACGTACCCTGGGGGTTCCGGTCACGGCCATCACCAGGGAGTACACGGACGTCGTCGCGGTGATGAAGAGCCGGTTGTTCTTCGCCCCGCCGAAAGTGAGGTTGGAGACGTCCTCGGGCACGAGGAGGCGGCCGATGAGGGTGCCGTCCGGGTCGTAGCAGTGGACGCCGTCGCCGAAGGCCGCCGCCCACAGGCGCCCGCCGTCGTCGAAGCGGATGTTGTCGAAGCCGCTGTCCGGCGCCTGCGCGAAGACCTTGCCCTCGTCGAGGGTGCCGTCGTCCCGGACGTCGAAGACCCGGATGTGCCGGGCGCGGCTGTCCGAGACGTACAACTGCCGTTCGTCCGAGGAGAAGACCAGCCCGTTGGGGCCGGCGAAGCCGTCCGCCACCACGCGCACGCCGCCGTCGACCGGGTCGATCCGGTAGACGTCGCAGGAGCCGATCTCGGGCTCGGCCCGGTGGCCCTCGTAGTCGCTGGTGATGCCGAAGTCCGGGTCGGAGAACCAGATCGACCCGTCGGAATGCACCACCGAGTCGTTGGGGGAGTTCAGTCGCTTGCCCCGGTACCGGTCGGCGAGGACGGTGAGCGACCCGTCGTGCTCGGTACGGGTGACCCGGCGGTTGCCCTGCTCGCAGCTGACCAGACGGCCCGAACCGTCCAGTGTATTGCCGTTGCTGTGGCCGGCGGGAGAGCGGAAGACACCGACGGTGCCGGTGACTTCGTCCCAGCGCAGCATCCGGTCGTTGGGGATGTCGCTCCAGATCAGCTGGCGCCAGGCGGGCAGGTAGACCGGGCCCTCGGCCCAACGGCAGTCCCCGTACAGCCGCTCCAGCCGGTAGTCGCCGCCGGCGCACTTTCCGGTACGGAAGCGCTCATCCAGAATCTCGTACAGCCCATGCCTGACTTCACCGGACACCGTCAACTCCCGATCGCCATATGCCGAACCATATTCGGAGCTGTTCGAGTATGGCAGAACCGAATATGGTGGCGCCATGGCATCGGAGAACCTGGACGACATAGACCGTCAGCTGGTGGCCCTGCTCCAGCAGGACGCGGGACAGGCCTACGCCGCACTTGGCAGGACGGTCGGACTCTCGGCGGGCGCGACCCACGAACGGGTCCGCAAACTGCGGGAACGCGGAGTGGTGCGCCGCACGACCGTCGAGGTCGACCCCAAGGCGCTCGGGCTCCAGGTGCTGTCCTTCGTGATGGTCGACTCGTCGACGTGGATGGGCGAGTCGGCCGAGGCCTTCGCCGCGATCCCCGAGATCGAGGAGGCCCACGTCATCGCGGGCAGCGCCTCCGTCCTGGTGAAGGTGCGTACGGCGACCACCGAGCAACTGCAGGACGTCCTGCGGCGGCTCTACGCGATCGACGGGGTGAGCGGCACCCAGGCGACGGTCGCCCTGGAGACCTTCTTCGAACGCCCGCCCTCAGCCATGGGCTGACCGGCGGCGAGCCGGACAGCGGAACGGGGCGGACGACGTCGTCGCCGACGGGCCAGCGGGCGACGAGGCGGCCCGGGCCTGGCCCGGGCGGCGGGCTGGGGGGAGGCGGCTGACCAGGCGGAATGTCAGAGGTGCGCTGTTGACTGTGCGCCATGTCCGTTCACGACCTCATAGCCGTCCTGCCCGAACCCCGCGAGCTGCGGGCGCGCTGCCGTGCGGTGGCGCTGCTCGACACCATCGCCTCCGTGCCCTACGACCCCAGCCTCGCGTTCGTCTCCGACTGGCGTCCGGGCGTGGATCTCGCGGGCATGGACAACGGCTCCGGGGACCAATACCACATCGTCTTCGACCCGGCCGGCGTGTTCCTCTACGGCTTCGACCACGAAAGCGACGCCACCCCGTGGCGCGAGAACGACCGCGCACACTGGCCCGGCCTGCTCGACGGGCTGCCGGCCCCGCTCGCCCACTACGCCCAGGCGCCCGAGTTCCAGTTCGACGGGTTCTTCGACGCGACCGTGTGCGCCTGGTACGAGACCGGTGCCGGTGGTGGTGGCTGGCAATGCGGCCCGGTCGAGTTCACCGACGGCGACACGGACGGCGCCGACTGGATGTTCGACGTCCTCACCGGTGCCGACTCGACCCAGGCATTCCTCGAGTACGCGGAGGACTACTACGAGCGGGCCTTCGACAGGGAGGCCGTGAGTGCCGTCCTGAAGGGCGCCCCACTCGACCGCCGCATGGTTGCCGCACTGTCCGCCACCGCGAACTTCGACGCCATCGCGACGCAGGCACGGGCGCTGGGCTGGACGGTACTGGACAGCTGACCCTGTCGGGGCCTACGTCGGCGGAGCCGGGTCGGCGGACGGATCCCGCCGGAGTGCCAGGTGCTCCGTGGGATCCTCAACTGCCACGATGTCGTCCGGCACCGGCATCCGAGGGTGCGCCGGCAGCCTGGTGGGTCCACGGGACCCAAAGCCCCGCGCGCTGCGCCACCGGCCCTGCCGGTCGCGCGGGATCCTGTCGCTCACGTACTTCTCCTCGTGGTGTCGGGGACCCGTATTGAACCGCATCGCCCCGGCGGCGCGCTGGGCGCCGAGCGGCCAGCCCCGCAGGTGCGGGGAGGGCCAGATCAGTTCGACTGCTACGAGGTAGTTGGACGGCTGACCCTCGCGGGTGCGGGGAGGACGCCACCCCGAAGACGGACTTGCCGTTGATCAGCGGCTGACCCCCGCGGGTGCGGGGAGGACAACATGGTCTGCAGGGTGGCGTCGACGATCGCCGGCTGACCCCCGCGGGTGCGGGGAGGACTCCGGCGACAAGGTCGCCTGCGGCGAGCGCACCGGCTGACCCCCGCGGGTGCGGGGAGGACTTGAGCGGCTTGTCCTTGCCCTCTTCGGTGGCCGGCTGACCCCCGCGGGTGCGGGGAGGACCTTCCCGGCCTGCGCTGGGTCACCCCGGCCGACGGCTGACCCCCGCGGGTGCGGGGAGGACAGCGTGATCGTCCACGTGCCCGCGGCCAGTGCCGGCTGACCCCCGCGGGTGCGGGGAGGACTACCCCGGCCTGCACTCCCACCAGTACGAGGCCGGCTGACCCCCGCGGGTGCGGGGAGGACGTCATCCTCCGTGCGGCGAACAGGTCCACGTTCGGCTGACCCCCGCGGGTGCGGGGAGGACGACGAAGTCCGGGCCCGCGACACGCAGGCCGGCGGCTGACCCCCGCGGGTGCGGGGAGGACCCTTTGCGACCTGGGGTGATTTGGCGGCTTTGCTCTTTCTTTGCCTTGGCATGCTGTCGTACTGACCCGGCTGCGATGCCGAGGTGTTGAGGTGTCAAAGAGCGTGTTCATCATCCCACGCATCAGCGCAACGCAACTCGCGGCGGGTGTGCGGCCCGAGCGGCCCCGGGGGTGGGTCCAGCCCCACCCTCGGTGGGGGTGCAGGTGGATTCTGCCGTCGCCTCGCCGTCCCTAGCGTGATCATGTGCCGATCGGGGCCGATCGGCACATGATCACCACCAGGAGGTCGAGGTGCTGGAACAGGGTGGGGCCCCAGCGCTCCAACTGTCGGGCCTGAGCAAGCGGTTCGGGTCCCGCGTCGCCGTGGACGGCGTGGACCTGGTCGTCCCGCGCGGGTCGTTCTACGGGCTGGTCGGGCCGAACGGGGCCGGCAAGACCACCGCGCTGTCGATGGCCGTCGGGTTGTTGCGTCCGGATGCCGGGGGTTCGGCGATCCTTGGCGTGGACGTGTGGAGCGATCCGGTGCGGGCGAAGTCGCTGGTCGGGGTGTTGCCTGACGGGATGATGCTGCCGGAGCGGCTGACGGGGCGCGAACTGCTGTACTACCTGGGCAGGTTGCGCGGTCTTCCGGCTGCCACCGTGGATGCCCGGGCCGGTGAGCTGCTGGCTGTTCTGGAGCTCGACGGCGCCGAGCGCACTCCCGTCATCGACTATTCCACGGGGATGCGCAAGAAGATCGGTCTGGCCACCGCTCTGCTGCACGCGCCTCGGTTGCTGGTGTTGGACGAGCCCTTCGAGGCGGTCGACCCGGTGTCGGCCGCGACGATCCGGGTCATTCTGCGGCGCTTCGTCGAGTCGGGCGGCTCGGTGGTCCTGTCGAGTCACGTGATGGCGCTGGTCGAGCAACTCTGTGACCACGTGGGTGTGATGGCCGGGGGCCGGGTGCTGGCGGCGGGCACGGTGGCGGAGGTGCGGGGCGGGCGGGGCCTGGAGGAGGTCTTCGTGGAGCTGGTCGGGGCCCGGGCCGGGGGAGTGGGGGGCCTGTCGTGGTTGGCCTCCTGATCGGGATGAAGCTGGCTGTGCTGCGGCGTTCGATGTCCGGCCCGCGGGCCGCGAGTCTGCTGCTCGGGGCGTTCACCGGTGGTCTCGCGGCCGCCGGTACCGTCCTGTTGGGGCTGGCGGACTTCCCGACCCCCGAGGCTGGGGTGACCGTGGTCGCCGCCGTGCTGGCGGTTTGGACGGCCGGTTGGGCGCTCGGTCCGACCGTCACGGGTGGCGATCCGACCCTGCGGCTCGACTACTTCACGCTGTTGCCCCGGCAACACCGGTCCCTGGCAGTCGGGTTGCTCGGTGCGGCGTTCGTCGGGGTGACGCCGCTGGTCACCCTCATCGCCCTCTCCGTGCTGATCGTCCTCGGGGCGGGCTTCGGTGGGCTGTTGCCCGCGCTGGTCGCCGTCCCCGCGTTGCTGCTGCACCTGCTGTTCGTACTGGTGCTGTCGAAGCTGACCCTGCAGAGCCTCGGTGGTGCGGCCCGCTCGCGGCTGGGGTGGGAGCTGTCGGCGTTGCTGGTCGGTCTGGTCACCGGCTTGCTGAACACCGGCTGGTTCGCGATCGGCTTCTTCGTCCGGTTGCTCACCGGAGAGTGGGCCGACGCCGTCGGCACCGCCGTACGGGTGCTGCCTTCGGGCTGGTCGGTGGTGGCGGTCGACGCCGCCCGGCGCGGGGACTGGCTCCTGGTGGCGGCCTGCCTGGGCGGGCTGCTCGCGCTCTCGGCGCTGCTGTTCGAGGCCTGGACCGCCCTGCTCGCCCGGCAGTTGGCCCGCGGTACGGCTCGCGGTACGGCCCGCAGTACCGCGAACGGTGCGGCCCGCGGGGGTGGGGTGGGGCACCGGGTCTCCCGGAGGGTCATCCGGCTGCCCGTCGTACCGGACACCCCCGGCGGCGCCGTCCTCGGCAAGGAGCTGCGCCTGTGGGCCCGCGACCCGCGCCGGGCCAGGATGCTGCGGATGGCGCTGTGGACCGGCGTGTTCACCGGCCTGCTGCCGCTGCTCGGCGGCTTCCCGGCCCTGGTGCCGTGGGCCGGGGTGGTCGCCGCCCTGTTCGCCGGCGCGCTGGGCTCCAACCTGTACGGCCTGGACGCCGGGGCGCTCTGGCTCACCCTGGTCGTGCCCGGCGCCGAGCGGGTCGACGTCCGGTCGCGGCAGCTCGCCTGGCTGCTGGTCGTCGCCCCGGGCTCCCTGCTGCTCACCCTGGCCGCGGGCGCCGCCGCCCGAGCCGGCGGGACCTGGCCGTGGGTGCTCGCCGTCCTGCCCGCCGTGCTCGGCGCGGGGGCGGGCCTGGTGCCGCTGGTGTCCGTCCTCGGCCCCGCGTCGTTCCCGGACCGGCCCGGCGGCAACCCGCTGGACGGCTTCAGCGACGAGAACGCCGACCAGGCCCGGCTGCAGAGCATGGTCGTCCTGCTGCTCCAGGCCCTGGGCGCGCTGCCCGCCGCCGGCGTCGTCCTGACCGGCACGCTGCTGCACAGCGAGCCGCTGCGCTGGACCGGGGTGGCGGTCGGCCTGGGCATGGGGCTGCTGTACGCCGTACTGCTCGGGGCGGGAGCCCGGCACCGGCTGGAGACCCGCGGGCCGGAGCTGCTGGACGCGCTGCGCAAGGGCGTCCGGCGGGCGACGGAGCCGGCCGGGCCCGGCGGCCGGGACGGGGGTTCGGACGGCGGCTCGGACGGGGGCTCGGACCGGCTGCCGCCCGGTCGGGCCGTGGCGGCCGGGCTGCTGACCACGGCCGGAGTGCTGGCGGTGGCCCCGCAGGGGGCGGTGGCGCTGGGGATGGCGCTCTTCGCGCCGGCCAACCGGAGCTGGTTCCTGGCCCTCCACCTGCCGTCGGTGTGGCGGGTGCCGGTGGCGGTCGGGTTCGTGCTGCTGGGCGCGGGCTGCCTCCTGGGGACCTACCGGCTGACCCGCGATCAGCGACGGGTGCTGGGGCAGGAGCCGGAGCAGTCGGCTGCGATCATGAACGGCCCGCACCACCGCACCCGACCGGAGGCCCCGTGAGCAGCCCGCAGACCCCAGCAGCCCGCGAGCCGGGCGGTACGGTCGACGAAGCGGGTGGTGCGGTCGACGAACGTAGCGGTGCGGTCGACGAACGGAGCGGTACGGCGGGCGGGCCCATCCGTACGGTCCGCGACCTGCGCGCCGCCGCCCGGGCCCTCGGGCGGCTCGCCGTCCTGACCCTGCTGATACCGGTCGGCGTGGTGCTGATGACGGTCTTCCTGCTGTCCTTCCTGCTCTGGGGCTGCCTCGGCATGTTCCCGCTCTTCCCGGCCGTCACCCGGATGGTGCGCTCCGCCGCCGGCGCGGGCCGGTGGGTCGCCGGCCACTGGTCGGACGTCCCGGTGCCGCCGCCGTACCAGCCGCGCCCTGCCCTGGAACGCACTCTCCACGGCTGGTTCTGGACCGGCCACGACTACCACAAGAACCGCTGGTTCGCGGGCATGGCCCTCAACATCCGCTGGCTCTGGAACGACCCGGCGACCTGGCGCGACGCCCTCTGGCTGATCGCCGATCCGCTGGTCGGCGGCGCAGTCGCGGCGGCGCCCGTCCTGCTCGTCGGCGCCGGCTTGTACGGGATCGTCCAGGCACTGCTGCCGTACGGTCTGCCGTACGACCTGCCGTTCGGCCCGTCCTCCGGCGGCCCGGCCGCGCTGCTCCTCGGCCTCCTCGGCCCCGTCCTCCTCGGTCCTGTCCTGATCGCCGCCGGGCTCGCCCTCGCCCGGCCCGCGCTGCGCCTGCACGGCCGGTGGACCCGAAGCCTGCTCGGCCCCACCGAGCGCTCCCGGCTCGCCCGGCGGGTCGAGCAGCTCACCGAGATCCGGCTGGACGCCACCGAGGCCCAGGCCGCCGAACTGCGGCGGATCGAAAGGGACTTGCACGACGGAGCCCAGGCCCGGCTGGTCGCGGTGAGCCTGCGGCTGGGCGCGGTCGCGGCGCTGATCGACCGCGACCCGGAGCAGGCGAAGCGGGTCGTGACGGACGCCCAGGAGAACGTCACCCAGGCCCTCCAGGAACTGCGCGACCTCGTCCGGGGCATCCACCCGCCGGTGCTCGCCGAACGCGGCCTCGCCGAAGGCGTACGGGCACTGGCCCTGGACGTCCCGCTGAAGGTCGAGGTCCGGGCCGAACTGCCCGGACGCGCCGAGGCGCCGGTGGAGTCGGCGGTCTACTTCGCCGTCAGCGAGGCGCTCACCAACGCCGTCAAACACGGCGGCGCCCGGCACGCCGCCGTCCACCTCGACCACGCCGCCGGACTGCTCCGCGCCGAAGTCACCGACGACGGCCGCGGCGGCGCCGACCCCGACCGGGGCAGCGGCCTGCGGGGCATCCGGCGCAGACTCGCCGCGTTCGACGGTACGCTCACGCTGACCAGCCCCCCGGGGGGTCCGACCCGGCTGATCATGGAGCTACCGTGCGTGTTGTCCTCGCCGAGGACCTCGTCCTGCTGAGGGACGGCCTCTCCCTGCTGCTCAGCGCCCACGGGCACGAGATCGTCGCCGCGGTGGAGAGCGGGCCCGAACTGGCCGCCGCCATCGCCGAACACCGCCCCGACATCGCGGTCGTCGACGTCCGCCTGCCCCCGACGTACACCGACGAGGGCCTCCAGGTAGCGCTCGCCGCCCGCCGCGAACGGCCCGGCCTGCCCGTCCTCGTCCTCTCCCAGCACGTCGAACAGCTCTACGCCCGGGAACTGATCGCCGACGGCACCGGCGGCGTCGGCTACCTCCTCAAGGACCGGGTCTCCAAGGCCGACCAGTTCGTCGACGCCGTCCACACCGTCGCCGCCGGCGGCACCGTCATGGACCCCCAGGTCATCTCCCGCCTCCTCGCCCGCAACGCCTACGACCAGCCCCTCGCCCTCCTCACCCCGCGCGAACGCGACGTCCTCGCCATGATGGCCGAAGGCCGCTCCAACGCCGCCATCGCCCAACGGCTGCACTTCAGCGAGGGCGCGGTCAGCAAGCACACCTCCAACATCTTCGCGAAGCTCGACCTCGGCGCCTCCGACGACGACAACCGCCGCGTCCTCGCCGTCCTCGCCTACCTCGACGGCACCCGCACACCTTGACGGTGGGTCCGGTGGGCCCGGTGGGTCCGATGGGTGGGCGGCGGGGAGGACGCCAAGTGGGCATTCATCCTCGGCTGTTACGCCGGCTGATCCCCGCGGGTGCGGGGAAGACCGGCGCTGGGTCGAAGCCACCGCCACCGTGGTCGGCTGACCCCCGCGGGTGCGGGGAGGCCATCCTCACCCCGCAGGCGTCCCTCGGGAACGGCGGCTGACCCCTGCGGGTGCGGGGAGGACTGCTTGCCGTCGCTCGGCGGCGGCGTGGAGACCGGCTGACCCCCGCGGGTGCGGGGAGGACGCCGTCTCGTCGGGGAAGGATCTTGGCCAGGGCGGCTGACCCCCGCGGGTGCGGGGAGGACATACCCGCGTCGCGGTTGACTCCGTCGCGCTGCGGCTGACCCCCGCGGGTGCGGGGAGGACTCCAGCAGGAACGGGTTCCCGCTCGCGATCGCCGGCTGACCCCCGCGGGTGCGGGGAGGACGACATACCCTCCGATGCGCTACATCTCGACGTCGGCTGACCCCCCGCGGGTGCGGGGAGGACGCGTGGAGCGGGAGGTCGGCCGGCTTGAGCGGCGGCTGACCCCCGCAGGTGCGGGGACATCTCCCGCGACGACGAGGCGGGTCCCTACGGGGGCTGACCCCCGCGGGTGCGGGGACCCTTCGCGACCTGGGGCGATGCGGGGGCTTTGCTGTTTCTTTGCCCGCCTGGGCTTGCTGGTGCGGCGGCCTGGCGCCCGATGAATTGTTGAGGTGTCAAGGGGCCGTCGCATCATCCCACGCCCCGGCGGCCGCGGGCAGCCGCCAGCGCATGGGCCGGCCGGAGGGTGAGTGGTCGTCGGCGATCGGTGTGGCGGGGCGGGCGTTGCGTGCCGGGGCTTTGTCGGAGCCGTTTGTCATCCGGGGTGCCACCGTTCGTGCGCCGTGCGCCGCCGTATCGCTGGCATATGCCGTGCGCGCCCCTTTTCCCGCCCCGTAGCCGATGAATACTGTCGCAAATGATGCCAATGTGCTGCGATGGTGATCATCTGGGAGTAAATTGCGACCGTACTCCACATTCCCCTGGCGTTCCGTCAGGTGTAGGATGGTAAAAACAGTGATCTGCGCCGAACGTATTACTGATCGGGGGCGGGCATGGCTCGTGGATGGGAAGCCGATCCCTCCGCTTTTCTGGAGAAGCGTCTGGGGAAGTCGGCGAAGGAGCTCGGGACGTCCGAGAACCGGGATGAATGCCCGGACATCTGGCAACTCTCGAACGGCGATATCGCCGTGATCGGCCGGGACCTCACCGACAACTACCGCAACCACCTCCCCGGGGACGTCGCCCTGGGCCCGGGTGAGCGGCTCGTCGTCATCCCCGGCATCATGCTCAGCACGGCGAAAGCGGACATCGCGGATGCCTGATCGGCTGCCGGCTCAGCACGCTCCCGAGCTGCGTCCCGAGTGGGGTGAGATCCTCACTCGGGACGACTATCGGCGCGACTTCCGCGAGCGGGACGCGCTGGTACGTGGCCGGGACTCCTGGAAGCTGGAGCGGCGTCAGCACTTCGAGGAGCAGGGCAGCCCGAGTTGGGAGGCGGCCCGGCGCGGCGACTGGGATGAGGCGCTGCGCCTCCTGGAGGGCCGGCGCGAGGCGTTGCGCGAGATCGGCCGGGAGGACGTGGAGCGGCAGTCCTTCTTCCACCGCATTCGGGTGGTCGAGCAGCCGCTGACGACGTATCTCCAGTGGGAGCTGCATTCGCTGCGGATCCGGGCCGAATGCGGCGAGCGGATCCGTATCGTCGGCACCGCGGTCCTGGCTGATTCCGAGGAATTCGATCAGTTGCCGGAGATTGTCGTTCTCGGTGGCCGTACGCTCTATCAGGTCCGGTATTCGGAAAAGGGAATTCCCGCCGGGGCGATCAGATTCACCGACCCCGATCTCGTCCGCCGTTGGGAGGGCTACCTCGCGGACCTCCACCGGGCGGGCGAAGACGTCCTGGCGTACTTCGACCGCGAGGTGGCGCACCTCCTCCCACCCACGTGGAAATCGCAGCGGGACGTCGAGTAGGAATCGTGGAAGGAAGCCGCACGGGACCCGTGCCGGAACCCGGACAGGAACGGAGCGCTGTGGCAGACGAGCGCGGCGGGAGCGCCGACGGTCCCGGAGGCACGCGCTCCAGCGTGTCCGGGTCCTCCGCCCAGGACGTGGTCCAGGCCAGGGACGTCAGCGGAGGCATCCACTTCCACCGCGGACCCGGTGGGCCGGACGGGCCAGGAGGGTCAGCCGGACCAGGCGGGCCCGACCGGTCGAGCGCCACCCCGACCCCGCGCCAACTCCCCGCCGACGTCCGAGGATTCGTCAACCGCACGAGCGAACTCCACCAGCTGGACGCCGCCCTGGCCGGCGAGGAGCGAGCCCCGTCCGGCACCAGCGGCACCCCCGGTACCGTCGCCCCGGCCACCTCCGCCGCCGTCGTCGTGATCGCCGGGACCGCCGGCGCCGGGAAGACCTCGCTCGCCCTGCACTGGGCCCACCAGGCCCGCCACCGGTTCCCCGACGGCCAGTTGTACGTCAACCTCCGCGGCTACGACCCGGGCCGGCCGGTCACCGCCCAGGAGGCGCTGCACCACTTCCTGACCTCCCTCGGCGTCGGCGCCCAGTCCGTCCCGCACGACCCCGACGCGGCCGCCGCCCTCTACCGCTCCCTGCTCGCCGAACGCCGTGTCCTGGTCGTCCTCGACAACGCCGCCAGCGCGCACCAGGTCCGGCCGCTGCTGCCCGGCAGCGCGGGATGCCTCGTCCTGGTCACCAGCCGCAGCCGACTGTCCGGCCTGGCCGTGCGCGACGGCGCCCACCGGCTCACCCTGCGGACCCTGCCCGAGGCCGAGGCCGTCGCCCTGCTGCGCGCCGTCACGGCCGGGTACCGGCCCCAGGACGACCCGGCCAAGCTCGCCGAACTGGCCCGCCTCTGCGCCCGGTTGCCGCTGGCCCTGCGCATCGCGGCCGAACGCGCCGCCAGCCTGCCCCACATGGGTCTGGACGACCTGATCGACGAGCTGCGCGACGAATCCGCGCTCTGGGACGCCCTCAGCGTGGGGGACGACGAGGACGCCGACGCGGTCCGCACCGTCTTCGCCTGGTCCTACCGTGCCCTGCCCGAGCAGGTCGCCCGGCTGTTCCGGCTCCTCGGCCTCCATCCCGGGCCCGACTTCGGGCTCCACGCCGCGGCCGCCCTCGCCGACCTCACCCCCAACCGCACCCGGCAGCTCCTCGACTCCCTGGTCGGCGCCCACCTCGTGGAACAGAGCGCGCCCGACCGCTACCAGTTCCACGACCTGCTGCGCGCCTACGCCACCGACCAGGCCCAGCAGCAGGAATCGCCCGCGCAGCGCCAGGCCGCGCTGCGCCGCGTCCTCGACTGGTACCTGCACACCGCCGACGCCGCCCAGCAGTGGCTGCGGCCCGCCGAGGACCGGCTGCCGCTGGACCCCGCGTCCGACGGGCTCCGGCCGGCGGCCTTCGCCGACTACAACTCCGCCGTGGACTGGTCCGAACGCGAACGTGCCAACCTCCTCCAGGCCGTACACGCCGCCTCCGTCGCGGGCGAGGACCGGCGGACCTGGCAACTGGCCGCCGTCCTCTGGAACGCCCAGGCCCCCTCCGCCCCGGGCACGGACTGGCCGGCGGCAGGCCGGCTCGGGCTGGCGGCGGCCGAACGCCTCGCCGACGACACCGCCCGCGCCCTGCTCCTCACGGACCTCGGCATGGCGCACACCCGGGTCAACTCCCTCGACGAGAGCCTGGAGTGCCACCGGAACGCACTGGCGCTGTGGCGCGAACTCGGCGACCGGCCCAACGAGGCGCACTCGCTGAACCTGCTCGGACTCGTCCACCTGCACCGACGGCAACTGGACGACGCCGCAAGGCACTTCGAGCAGGCACTCGCCGCCTTCCAGCAGCTGGGCGAGGCCCACTGGGAGGCGACCACACTCGCCAACCTCGCCAGCACCCACTACCGCGCCGGACGCCTGCCGCAGGCCGAAGCCGCCGTCGGTCAGGCGCTGACGGCCCACCGCGCACTGAAGAACCAGCGGGGCGAGGGGAACGCCCTGCGCCTGCTGAGCGACATCCGACGCGAGAACGGCGACCCGGCCGGCGCGCTCGCCCCGGCACACGCCGCACTCGACATCGCCCTGAACCTGCGCGACCACCGCCTGGAAGGCTTCTGGCTCATCACCCTCGGCGACGCCCAACGGTCGGACGGGCAACTCGCCGAAGCCCTCGACTCCTACCAGCGCGCCGCCGTCCTCCACCGCCGCCTCGGCGACCGCAGCCGCGAAGCCCTCGCCTGGCACGGCACGGGCGAGACCTACCGCGCCCTCGACCGCGCCCCGGAAGCCGCCGCCTTCCTCCGCCGCGCCGCCGCCACCCAGCACGCCCTCGGCGACCCCTGGCACGAGGCCCTCGCCCTCGACGCCCTGGCGGCAGCACTGTCCACCGACGACCCCCAGGCGGCCCGGCACCACTGCACGGAGGCCCACACCCTGCTGGCCGGACACGACAACCCACGGGCGCTCGGCGCACGGGAACGGATCGCACGACGGCTGGCGGAGGGCTGACGGTCCCCACCAGCGCGCGCCAAGGCACGCGACCGCCCCGCGGATCTGCGGTGTACGCCGGGGCGGCCGTCGGCGCCACGACGGACCCCTGCAGGCGTGGAGACGGGGGCACGCTGGAGCTGGCGGTACCGGTCCGGCGACGGCTGACCCCTGCAGATGCGGGGAGGAAGCCCACTTGGCGTAGGCGTCCGGGTAGCCGGGCGGCTGACCCCCGCCGGTGCGGGGAGGAGTCGCGAGGGTGCCCGCATTGGCAGCTGGCTGACCCCCGAAGATGCGGGGAGGAGTTCGAGAACTTTGCTTGGCAGCGGCCGTCTCGGTGACAGTTCAGTTTAGGGGAAGAGGTGGTTAGGTCACGCAACTGGATTTTAGGACTAGCTGAAATGCGGTCGAATCGACTCGTCAATGATGGCCTTCTGGTGGGGGGTGATCCGTGCAGGTATCAACATTGACGCATCTGGTCAGATGTGTCGCGCAGCATTAGCAGCCTTGCTGCTTGAGAGGTGAGGGCGTGTGGGCCTTGGAGACAAGCTTCGTTCGCATGGGAATGGCTCTGATGTGAGGCTTCGCGAGGTACCTGAGGCAGAGCCAGGAGGCAGGCCCCTAGGGAGCGGAGAGGGGGTCGGCGTCGAGTTCCACTAGGCTCGCGACAAGGGGGAGTTGGGGAGAGCGGGTGGTGAACGCCAAGGAAGAGAGGAGGAATCCGGGTGGAAACCCTAGGGAGAAGACCGCTGAGGCGGGAAGCGGCTCGTAGCTGAGTGCCAGCCCAGCTACGAGCCTGATCTCCGCACCGGCCGCTGCCTATCCCTCGGTGAGAGTGCGTGGGCAGCGGCCTTTTGGGGCCGTGGCCGCGCCTCGGGATTTACGCGCCGTACTGGGGCCGTACCCGTGGAGACGGGCAACAGCCTACGCGGTCGGCGACTGTCCACTCGCCGTCGGGCGGATCAGCAGCAGGCCGGCGCTGTAGGAGCGGGCGCGGCCGATGCCGGTGGTGAGGGCGTCGGCGAAAGCCGGAGGGTCGGTGACGGTGAGGGTGCCCTTGATCTCGGCGCGGCCGATCCTGGTGCCGGGGTGCTTGGCGGACAGTCCGAGTTTGGGCAGCACGCGGATCGCCATGGTGGCGGGGTCGCCGTCGGCCCCGATGCGGCGGACGCCGCCCGGGCCGGTGCGGTCGGCGCCGGTCGGCTGGAGGCGGGCGGCGATCCAGTCCTTGACGTGGCGGGGGGAGGTGTCGGAGAGCCGTTTGCGGACGAGGCTGCCGTCGTCGGCGCGGGTCTGGCGGTCGCGGGTCGGGTTCACGACGATCCGGAAGCCGTAGGTCGCGCCGGTGCGTACGGTGGTGTCGACCTGGAGGAGGGCGATGCGGTCGGCGAGCGCGGCCCGGGGGATCGAGGACCAGTCGGGCTGGACGCGCGACTGGACGATCACGACCAGGCTGTTGTTCTTCAGGTCGAGCGTCCAGGTGTTGAGGATGCCCATCTGGGCTCGCGGGTCGGTCTCGCCCGGCTCGGTCCAGCCGTAGAAGCCGGACATCACCAGCCGGTGCATGACGTGCGGGTCGAGGATGGCCTTCTGGGCCAACGTGTGTGTGGCGTCGAGGTGGAGGACGCTGTGGCAGGCCACGAAGCGCGAGGTGTCGGTGGAGGCAGCGGTCACAGCAGGTGGTCCCATCCGATGGTCGCGCCGGGTTCGATGCGTACGCGTTGCTCCCAGCGGGGTGCGTAGGACCGGTGCACGGTGTGGAAGGTGAGGGGATGGTCGGCGACGGGGGATGCCCCGGTGGTGCCGGCGGGCACCTCGAGCCACGTCCACGGGTGCTCGTTGGTGGCGTGCGGCAGCAACGCGGTCCGTGCGAGCACCTCTTCGAGGCTCCCGGGGTGGACGTCGCCGCAGATCTCGCCGGCGGGCGGGCAGTTCTTGCGTCCGAGCCAGAGCAGGCGTCGGGGTTGTTCGAGAGCGCCGGCCAGTTCGTCGAGCAGGTGCCGGTCCGGGTGTTCGACGGCGGCGACGAACTTGGCGTCCGCCAGGTAGCTGCGACTGGTGATCATCGGGTCGCGGCCGACCCTGCGGGCCAGGAGGGGGCCGCCGGCGGGGTCGGGGGCGATGCCCTTGGGCGCTCCGTACCAGCCGGTGAGGGCACGGGCCGGTGCTGTGCCGAACGTCGGCCCGGTCGCGGCTTCTAGGGCGACGGAGGCCTGGTGGGCGCGGCGGTGGTCGGTGATCAGGTCGCGGGGGCGCAGCGGGTACCGGCCGCCGCCGACGGTGTGGTAGTCGCGGACGGGGGTGCCGGGCCGGTCGACGCGGACGGCGAAGCGGAGCTCGTCGAGGGGGTGGAGGGAGTCGTCGCGGGAGTGGCCGGCGGCGGCCGCGAGCAGGCCGAGGAAGCCGGACTTGGTCGGCCGGAGGTGGGTGTCGCGCCGGTCGAAGCGGGAGACCAGGCCCCAGGCCTGGAGTGGTCCGGCGAGCCGGGCCAGGAGCACGTGCGGCTGGGTCACGGGGCGGTCAGCTCCTCGGCGGTGTCGGCTTCGGTGGCGGCGAGGGTGCCCGCGGCGTCGAGTTCGTCCAGGAGGTCCTGGATGCCGAGGTCGTAGGTGAGGACGCGGCCTCCGGCGATGTCGGCGCGTTTGCGGGTGACGAGGCGGTGGTGCTTCAGGAGCCTCATGGCGGCGGCGCGGCTGACGCCGCCGTCGGCTTGTTCGTCGATGGGCTCCTCGAAGACGGCGGAGTAGTTGAAGGGGCGTTTGCCGTCGAAGGCGAGGATCAGCTTCGGCAGGGAGCCTGTGGAGGCGGTGGTGTTCTTCTTGGCGGCCGGCATGGCGTCGATGAATGCCTCCACGAACTGGCGCTCGGCGGCGATGGCGGCTTGGTCGGCGTCCCCGGCGCTCATGCCGCCGGCCATCAGGTTGACGCGCAGTTGGACGCGGTCGAGGGCGGCGTGGCGGTAGAAGGTGCCGGAGACGAGGGACTGGTAGCCGGTCATGCCGGCGCCGGCGTCGTCGGCGGCGTCGAGGAAGTCGAGGGCGTTGGCCTTGCGGCGGATCTTGGAGTCGTCGGCGGCGCTGTAGAAGTCGTCGATCTGGGTGGCGGCGTGGACGGTGAAGGCGGGGCCGGTCATCACGGCGCCGTCCACGTTCGGGGAGTCGGCGATCTCGGCGAGGAAGCGGCCGTAGAGGGCGATGTCGATGGCGTCGCGGGGTGCGAGGGCCGCCAGCACGGCGGTGCGTACGGCCTTGGGCAGAGCGGGAACACCGGTCTCGCCGGTCGTCTCCTCGAGCTCGACGGGCAGGGTGTCCTCGTCGGCTTTCGCGGGGCGCTTCCTGCCCTTGGCCCTGGCGGTCTCGGCGACCTTCCGGGCCTCCTCGAACTCCCCGGTCCAGGAGACGATCTCGTCCCGATGGGTGTCGATGAACTCCGCCAGCTTGCTCCCGGCGTCCTCGGGGGCGAACAGCAGCACCTTCGTCAGGTTGCGGGTGCGCTCCTTGTCGCCGAACTTGAGGCCGACGCCCTCCAGCACCGCCTTGGCGACCGGCAGTGCGTCCTGTTCCTCCCACCCCCGACCGCGTAGCGCCTCCGACGTGAGCAGTGCCCACTCGCGGGTGCGGATGCCCATGGTGTAGCCGGCGAGGGCGCCTTCGCCGGCGTTGGCCTTCTCCCGGCTGAGGGTGCGCTCGGCGCGGCGGCGGGCCTGGGAGGTGATCAGGTTCCTGGTCTCGCCGCCGAACGGAATGGTCTTCGCCATGCCGTTCTCGTCGCGGACCGGCAGGACGGCGACCAGGCTTTCGAGGGCGTGCAGGGAGAGGAACTGATGGCCGGTGAGACGCTCGGACACAGCACTGGTGCGGATGATCGTCATGTCGTCAGCCGTTCTTCTTCGCAGGGTATTCGGGGGTGTAGAAGTCGCGGGCCCAGCCGTACGGTGTGGCCCGGCCCTTGGTCTTCCACGTGGACAGGTCCCTGGTGAGCCGGTCCCAGGAAGGCGGTGCCACCTCGCAGGCCCGGGCGCGTTCGACTGCGTGCTGCAGGTGGCGTACGGGCAGTTCGCGGGAGGCCACCAGCCGGTCGAGGAGACGCCTTGCACCCGGGTCGTTCCTTCCCCGGCCGGCGGGCGACCCGATGCGGCGCAGGGCGTCGCCCATCGAGCCGAAGCCGGCCTGGGGCACACTCCGGCCGGCGTGGTAGCGGGCGAAGAGGAAGGCGACCTTCTCGAAGACGGGCCGCTGCTCCTCCTCGGGGCTGAAGGAGGCCGCGCGCAGCCTGGGTTCCGACAGGGCCTCGGGGCGGCGCAGCTCGGCGAGGCGGCCGTAGTCGTGGGACCACACCAGGCCGCACAGCCAGCTGGTGAGGAGCCGGCCGGGGGTGCGTTCGGCCGCCGGTGCGTCGCGGGGGGCACGGTCGGGGACGGCGTCAGGCTTGAGGACGTCGCTCAGGTCCAGCCACAGCTGCTCGTCAATCACGAGGAGGCTCCTTCAGGTACGGCGGGCAAGTGGAGCTCGCCAGCATCTTCTTCAACGTCTGCTCCGCCTGGGCCCGGGCATTCATCCCCCGCCCGCCTGGCGGCAACGATGCCAGGCGGGCCCGGAGGACCTGCCCGGTGAGCTCGCGGATCTCCCGGCCGAATTCCGCCAGGGGACCCTTGTCGACGTCGGTTCCGGCGCTCACTTCCGCGATCAGGAACGAGAAGTGGTCGGCCGCGCCGGCCCACAGTTCCGGTTCGGCGTGGAAACGCTTGAGCAGGGACGCCTTGTCGGAAGGCTTCGGGTTGGGGTAGGCCTTGTCGCGGGCGACGACCGCGGCGGCGTAGAGGGACTTGGCGGCGTACTCGCAGATCAGTGAGCCATCGTCGGCGGCCCACTTGAGCTGCTTCCTCCGTACGGGCACGTAGGGGAAGGTGTCCGAGACCCAGGCCGTGGCCTTGGCCTGGTGGGAGATCAGGCCGACCGCGGTCAGGTCTACCCGCCGACCGTGCAGGCCGGCGAGGCGGTCGTAGAGGTCTCTGCCCTTCGCCAGATCCGCGTCGGCCCTGGAGGTAGCCGCGTACACCGCGTGGGACTCGCGCCAGAGTGCGCGGTCCTCGCTCGGCCGCAGGGGTTCCGCGTCGCCGCCCTTCCTGCCCGTCACCAGGACGGCGTCCTGGAGGTGGTCGGGCGCCAGCGGGTCGAGGAT
Organism: Kitasatospora sp. NPDC036755; assembly: GCF_040636595.1. NCBI lineage: Bacteria > Bacillati > Actinomycetota > Actinomycetes > Kitasatosporales > Streptomycetaceae > Kitasatospora > Kitasatospora sp. NPDC036755. Next base: position 14,347 of record NZ_JBEZUT010000020.1, on the reverse strand, counting down.
CTCGCCGGCGGCCCGCAGGACCCGGTCGACCGTGATCTCGCCGTCGACCAGGACGGGGCGAAGGAGGATCGACCGGCCGAGGAAGGAGTGGAGGTCGGCCGGCCCGTCCGGCAGCCGTGTCTCCTTCCGGCCGCGGAAGGTACGGCGGCCGGTGCGGCCGTCGGTCCAGGAGTAGTTGAAGGTCCCGGTGTCGGTAGGCTTGCACGGCGTGATGTTCAGCCGCAGGGTTTCACCCAGGGTCCGCCCCCGGGCCAGCACGCGGATGCGGGTGCCGAGTCGGCCCACCGCCTGATAGGTCAGTTGGGGGCCCAGCCAGTCGGCCTTGGCCATGGCCCGTCCGCCGAGTCCGTACGCGTGCTGCGTCAGCAGGGCCCGGAACGCCGCGTCCGGCTTCATCGGCTCTGGGTCGTGCAGGTGCACCTTGTCGAAGAACTGGTTGTAGTCGCCGGTGCGTTCGATGACGAGCTGCGCCGGGCCGACGCCGCCCGCGGCCATGAACGGGGCCAGCAGTGCGTTCTGGCCCAGTGGACGCTCGGGGTGGAACAGGTCCCAGTGCTCGGGTGGTTCCTTCTCCAACCAGGCCGCCGCCTCCTCCAGGGAGCGTGCCTCGTTCACCCACTGGAGCCACTCTTCGGGCCCGGGCGGGACATGCCCGGCCGCGTACATGATCGCCATCAGGTATTCGAGCACGGCGACTTCCTCGCCCGGCGTCGAGCTGATCAGCGCGGTGAAGTCATCGGCGCTTCTGAGGAGTTCGACCAGCCCGGCCCGGTGTACCCCGGCCGGACGCGCGGCCGGCACTTTCCCTTCCCCCGGACGGTGCGATCCGGGCCGTGTCAGGACCGGCTGGCACGCTTCCGTCCGCGGGTCCCAACTCGGCCATGTGTCCTGATATCCGAGGAGATCTCGTGACATCCTCAAGTTTTGATGGTTCGTCACGGAGCGGGACCCTACTGACCTCGGGAGCGGCCAAACGATGGAACTTCAGGAAATCACCCGTGCGGGTGTCACGGTCTGGGGCAAGACCGACCAGTTCAAGATCAGCGAGAAGCGGGGCGGTCCGTCCTGGAACCCGCTCCTGGCCCACCTGCTCGACACCGCCGCCTGTGCCGGGGAACTGTGGGACCACTACCTCGCGACGCCCGTCCGTGACCGTCTCGCCGAGGCCCTGGGTTCCGGGGATGCCGCCGTCGCCCGGCGGAACGCGATGTTCTACGCCGGCCTCCACGACCTGGGGAAGGCCTCCGCGGGCTTCCAGCTGCAGTTCTTCGACACCGACCGGGGCCATCTCCGCAAGGCCGCCAAGGAGTGGCTCGCGCTGGCCCGCCGGAACGGGGTGCCGCTCCCCGGCGACCTCCGGGCTGCCCGTCGGCTGCGGCACGAACTCGTCACCGCCCACTGCCTGCCACGGCTCCTCGGCTGCAGGTGCGCGGACTGCGGGGGCGGGGGAGCCCCGCACCTCGGCCTCCACCGGGTGGCCCTGCTCCTCGGCGGCCACCACGGTCACGTTCCGGGCCCCGACCTCGTCGGTCGGGCGCCGACAGCGGCCCCACCGAAGGACTGGGACGGCGTCCAGCGGTTCCTCATCGAGGCCGTGGCCTCGTGCCTGGGCGTCGACCTGGAACGGCTGCCGGACCGGACCTCCTTCGAGCGCCCGGCGGCGAGGCCCCTGTTCGCCGGTCTGGTCGTCCTCGCGGACTGGATCGCGTCCGACGTCAACCGTTTCGAGTTCCGTGACAAGGGGGGTGTCCGGCAGTGGTGGCACGACGCGAAGAAGTCTGCGCGCACCGCGGTGCACGACCTTCGCCTGCGCGGTTGGGAGCCGAAGCCCGAGCCGTGGGCCCGGCTCTTCCCCGGGACCCCGCAGCCCAGGCCGTTCCAGTCGGCAGCCATGAGCATCGCGCCGGAGGAGGGGCCGGCCCTGGTCGTCATCGAGGCCGGCACCGGATCGGGGAAGACCTCCCTGGCCCTCTGGTACGCCCATCACCTGGCCCGCACCAACGGCTACCACGGCTTCTACACGGCGATGCCCACCCGGGCCGCCACCGACCAGGCCGCGATGGCACACATCGAGTTCCTCGCCCGCGCCTTCGGTCGGCCGGGCGATGCCAACCTCGCGGTCGTCCACGGGGCCGAGGAAGCGACGGACGCCGTGCACCGGCTCATTGACGCGGGGGAGGCCCCCACCCGGTCCGACGACCTCACCGACCTCACGCCCTTCGCCGAATCCACCCTCTGCGACCGCCCCGATCGGGACACGACCGCCGACGTGGTCCTTGACCCCTGGTACCTCCGGCGCTGCCTCGGCCTGGTCTCCACCTTCGGTGTCGGCACCGTCGACCAGGTCACCCTGGCCTCGCAGCGGTCCGCGCACTGGTTCCTGCGACTCTTCGGCCTCGCCAACAAGACCCTCGTCATCGACGAGGCCCATGCCTACCAGCTCTTCCAGGAACGGATGTTGGGGGCGGCGGTCTCCTGGCTCGCCGATGCGGGAGCCTCCGTCGTGGTCCTCTCCGCCACGCTCCCCGCAGCCGCCCGCGAGGCCCTGATCGCAGCATGGTGCCGTGGCCACGGCACCGTCCCCCGGCCCACCGACGCGAAGGGCCCGGTCACCCTCGTCGACCGGCACGGCCGCATCACCCGCGCGACCCCCGACGAACCGCCGACCGAACTCCACACCCGGCTCGACCTGCTGCCCGACCCGGGTGCCGCAGCCCTCGCCGACCGGCTGCTCCGCGAAGCCTCCACCGGAGGCATCGTCACAGTGATCCGCAACCGGGTCGGTGCCGCCCACGAGCTCTACACCAGGCTGGTCGCGCGGGCGGAGGGCCACGGGTGGCGCCGGGACGAGATCCTGCTGCTGCACGGCCGGCTCGCGCCCCGCGATCGGTTGCCGAGGGAAGCCGAGATCCGCCGGCTCCTGGGCCCGGGGGAAGACCGGCTGATGGTCAACCCGCGGCGCCCGGCCCGCCTGCTGGTCGTCGCGACCCAGGTGATCGAACAGTCACTGGACCTGGACACCGACCGCCTCTACAGCGACCTGGCCCCCGTCGACCTGCTCATCCAGCGACGCGGCCGCCTCCACCGGCACGCCGTCAACGACGGTGCCGGCATTCGCCCTGTCGGCATGCGGATCCCTCGCATGACCGTCCTGTGGCGGCCGGGTCAGGGGCAGTTGCCGCTCGTCGAGCCCCCGGCCGGCCGGACCCAGGGCAACCGCGACGGCTTCGTGTACGCGCCCTACGCGCTCGCCGCGACCTACCGTCGGCTCGCGGAACGCGCGGCCGGGCCGGCCTGTCCGGACTGCGAGGAGGCCCGGCGGGCCGATCCGGCCACCCGAATCGCTTGCCTGTCCACGCCCCGCGACAACGAGGCCCTGATCGAGTCCGTCTACGCTCCGGAGCCGTTCCCGCAGACCCCCATGGGGGCCCTGCTATCGACGGCCTGGGACGGTTGGAACGCCGAACTCGAGAGGCACGCGAACGCCGCCAAGGCCTACGCCCTGCATCCGTACCACCCCGAGGACGGAGCTCCCGGTGACATGCACCTCTTGGAGAGCGGACGCGCGAACGGGAACGGCAACGACGGAACTCCCGGTCTGGCGGCCCGGTCACGCCTTGCGGAGCCCTCCGTCGAGGCCGTCCTGCTCTACCGCCAACCCCTGGCCGGCGAACACATCAGCAAGCACTACAGCTACGACCGGGAAGGCCGGATCAGGGCGGACCTCAAGCGGTACGGCCGCCGCGCCGCGGAACGTGCCGCCCGACGGGCCCAGCAGCGGAACCTGATGCTCAACACGGTCTCCGTTCCGGCCGGTTGGCTCGACCACCTGCCGCCCCTCGAGTACTGGGAGAACCCGGGCATCGGTGTCCTGCGGTACCGCCACGTCATCGTCCTGGAGCCGGACGGCACGAGCGGGCTGAAGCGGCTCCGTTACGACCAGACCCGGGGCCTGCACCTCGCGTTCCGGGCCTGAGCCGGTGGCCCTGCCCGAAGTGGTGGCCGGGCATGACTCGGTTGCCGGGCGAGAGGCGGTAATCTGCCTGTCCCTGCTCCCGGTGTCCGCGGGGATGGGCCGGATGTTCCGAGTTCTCCGATCCGATGTTCCCCGCGTCAGCGGGGGAGCGGCCGACCAGCCTGCGGTCACCGCGCTCACGGCGCGGGGTCCGGTGTGGCTGGGGCGTGCGGGGTGGGGGGCGGGGTAGCGTCACTGCTGGTCACCAGGGCGTCACGGTGGGCGCCCTGTGGGGGTGGCGCCGGGCGGGTGCTGGGGCCCACCCTCCGCCGGACCGACAGGAGCGCCGTCATGGCCGTACCCACCGTCTTCGAGCAGCACGTCAGCGGCTACAGCCTGCCGCACGCCTACTGGATGGCGAGGGCCGCCGACCTCGCCTACAAGGACGAGGCCACCATCGAGGAGCAGGCCCACGCCTGGGGTTTCGGTACGGTGCGTCACCACCGGACGGCGTTCACTCCGCCGTTCCCGTTGCAGGACACCCAGGCGTACACGATGGCCGGCGACGACATGATCGTCACGGCGTTCCGCGGCACCGAGCCCGCGCAGCTCCGGGACTGGCTCACCGACGCCAGCACACCGCCCTGGCCGGGCCCCGCCCGGACGGGTTATGTTCACTACGGCTTCGCCGAGGCCCTGGACTCCGTCTTTCCCGATGTCGCCAAGGCCATTTCCGATCTGCGGACCGGCGACCAGACCGTCTGGTTCACCGGCCACAGCCTGGGCGGTGCGCTCGCCATGCTGGTCGCCGCCCGGCTCGACCTGGAGGATCCGCGGCTGGCGGCCGACGGCGTGTACACCTTCGGCCAGCCCCGTACCTGTGACCGGATCCTCGCCGCCGCGTACGACAAGGGCCTGAAGGGGCGTACCTTCCGCTTCGTCCACGGCAACGACATCGTCCCCGAGCTGCCCCCGGAGCCCGCCTTCACCCATGTCGAGTCGCTGCGCCACATCGACTCGGCGGGCCGTGTCAAGGAGCGGGTCGGGTTGGTGGCAGGGCTGAGCGACCGGGCCAAGGGGCTGGGCGCCGCGGCCTTCTCCCCGGACGGCGAGGGGATCCGCGACCACTTGATGCGGAGCTACCTCGCCGCGCTGGAGAAGGCGCTGGCCTGATGCTCGCCCGGCCGGGCGACCGACGGGCGACCGACCGGCCGCCCCGGTCGGTGATCATGGACGGATAGGCTGCCGTGATGTCAGGTCCTCGCGGTGAGGACGGAGCTGATGAGGATCGGTGGTGTACGGACATGATGGGACCGGCGCATTCGCTGTCGGGTGCGGCCGCGTGGCTGGGGGTGGGCGCGGTGGCGGCCGGCATGGGGGAACCGATGCCCTGGCCGGTCCTGCTCGCGGGGGCGCTGATCTGCGCGGGCGCGGCGCTCGCGCCGGACCTGGACCACAAGGCGGCGACGATATCCAGGGCGTTCGGGCCGGTGTCCCGGGCGGCCTGCGAGGTGATCGACAACCTCTCGTACGCGGTGTACAAGGCCACCCGGGGCAAGGGTGACCCTCGGCGCTCGGGCGGCCACCGCACGCTGACCCACACCTGGCTGTGGGCGGTGCTGTGCGGGGCGGGCGCCGCGGCGGTGGCCGTGTTCGGCGGCCGCTGGGGCGTGCTGGTGGTGCTGTTCGTGCACATGGTGCTGGCGATCGAGGGCCTGCTGTGGCGGCACGCGCGGGTCTCCAGCGACGTCCTGGTGTGGCTGCTGGGGGCGACCAGCGCCTGGATGCTCGCGGAGGTCCTCGACAAGCCCGGGAACGGCTCGCAGTGGCTGTTCGAGGAGCCCGGGCAGCAGTACCTCTGGATCGGGCTGCCGATCGCGCTCGGTGCGCTGGTGCACTGTCTGGGCGACGCGCTGACCGTCTCGGGCTGTCCGGTGCTGTGGCCGATCCCGATCGGGCGCCGGCGCTGGTACCCGGTCGGGCCGCCGAAGGGCATGCGGTTCCGGGCCGGCAGCTGGGTGGAGATCAAGGTGCTGACCCCGGTCTTCATGGGGGCCGGCGGGGTCTGTGCGGCGGGGGCGCTCGGCTTCTTCGGCAACGGCTGAGGCAGCGGGTGGACGAAGAGGGGGGGGCGGGGCGGCGGGTGGGGTCAATCTGGCTCCGGGGACGGCGAGTTGATTGGGCGCCGGCCGGGTAGGAACCGGTCGGCGCGGGGCGGGCCCGGCCTCCGGTGCCGGGAGCAGGAGTCCGGTGGCCCTCGCAGCCGCGGGAGTGTGGCAGATGGCGTCCGTGCCGGGAGTGTCCGTGCCGGGAGGGGTGGCGATCGTCACCGGGGCCGCCAGCGGGATCGGGCGGGCGGCGGCGCTGCGGCTGGCCCGGACGGGCTGGGCGGTCGCGGCGGTCGACGTCGACGCGGCCGGTCTCGACGCGTTGGCGGAACAGGCCCCCGGGGTGCGCCCGTTCGTCTGCGACGTCACGGAGCAGGAGGCGGTCGGCGCCCTGGTCCGTGAGGTCGGCCGCGAGCTGGGCCCGCCCCGCCGGCTGGTGCACTGCGCCGCCGTCGCGGACATGGGGCGGCTGCTCGACGCGGACCCGGCGGACACCCTGCGCCTGATGGAGGTCCTGTACGGGGGCACGCTCCGGACGGTCCGGGCCGTGGTGCCGGCGATGGCCGCCGGGGGCGGGGGCCAGCTGGTGCTCCTGGGGTCGATCGGCGGCTGGGTGCCCGTGCCGCTGGGTGGCGCCTACGGCGCGGCCAAGGCGGCCGTCCACTACCTCGCCGAGATCGTCGCGGCCGAGCACCGCGGTGACGGCATCCGGGTGCTGTGCGTCTGTCCGCCCGCGGTGGAGACCCCGATGCTGGCGCGCATCCGGCGGGACAGCCCCGAACTGATCGGCAAGCGGCGGGGGTTGAGCCCGGAGCAGGTGCTGGACTCGATGGACCGGGCCCTGGCGCGCGGCCGGGCGTGGGCCTTCCCTGGGCGCGGCACCCGGGCGTTGTGGACGGCCCGGCGGCTGGCGCCGCGTGTGCTCAGCGGCCTTCTCGGCCGGGTCGTGGTGGGGAAGTAGGAAGCAGTGGTTCCTGGCGGGGAGGCGGCGGCTCCCGGCCGGGGCTCCGCTCAGCGGGCCGCGAGCAGGCCGTCCACCAGGGCGTCCAGGCCGTCCCGATAGGTGTCCCGGGCGGTGAGCGGTGCCCAGCGGTCCGCGAGCCGGGCCAGGCGGGGGAGCCGTTCCGGGTCGAGTTCGGCGAAGACCTGTTGCCGGTGGGTCGGGCGGTCGTCGGGGGCCGGGCGGCGGGCCGCCGACGCGCGGACCATGATCTCGCCGGCCGTGTAGTACCAGACGGCGCGGTAGCCCTGGACGGCCCGCTCCGGGGAGAGGCCGCCGGCGATCAGGCCGTCGACGATCTGCTCCACGAACCACAGGGAGTGGGCGGACATCAGGCTGTCCCCGGTCAGTACCTCGACGATCCAGGGGCAGGCGGCGAGCGCCTCGTGGATCGCGGCCGCCGCGGCGACGACGCGTTCGCGCGGCTCGGCCGGCAGGGCGGTCGGCCGCAGCGTCCGTGCGGCGTAGTCGTCCAGCAGCAGGACGAGCAGTTCCTCCTTGTCGCGGACGTGGTGGTAGAGGGCCATCGGCGTGCTGCCGACCTCGGTGGCCAGCCGGCGCATGGTCAGCCGCTCGACGCCCTCCTCGTCCACGATCCGGCGGGCCGCGGTCACGACCTCCTCCCGGGAGATGCGGGGTGGCCGCCCGGTGGCCTTGCGCGCGGCGCGGCGCGGTCCGGCGGGTTGCGGTGCGGACGGCGGCTGCGGTCCGTCGGGTCGCGGTGCGGAGGGCTGCGGGGCGGGGGGCTGCTGCATGGCTCCATCATCGCTCGGGACTCGACAGCGGGGATCGCTCGGGGCTAGTTTCTATACGCGTACAAAAATAGTCCGGCCCGGGTGGCGGCCGGAGGCGCACAGCCCCCGGCCCCGCTCACCCCGTCGAGAACCCACTGGAAGGAACCGCTCATGACGACCACTCCGCTCGCGGCCCTGGACCTGTTTGCCTCGGCCCTGCAGATCCACCCCGGCGGCGACGTCCGGGCCACCGGGCGCCGGATGGCCGGTGGCGACCCCGGGGTCTGGCAGATCGCGACCTTCCACGTGGAGAGCGACGCCGACGTCCACGCCGACCACTGGGAGATGCACCCCGAGGCCGAGGAGGCGGTCTGCTGCCTGGCCGGTGGCGTCCGGCTCCACCTCCGCCCGGTCGAGCCCGGCGCGGCCGAGTCCGTGGTGCGGCTGACGGCGGGCACCGCCGCGATCGTGCCCCGGGGCCGCTGGCACCGACTGGAGCTGGACGCCCCCAGCGACCTGATGTCGATCACGCTGCGGTCGGGCACCCGGCTGGAGCGGCGGGCGGAGGCCGGGTGACGGGTGGACGCGCGCTCCGGCAGGGCGACGGGCGTGGGGTGCGGGCCCGCGCTGTTCACGGGGATTCGCCGGCCCGGCCGGGAGGGCGGGGCGGGGGCGCCGGGCACCGGTCGGTGATCGAGCGGCCGTACCGTCGAGCCGTCGAGCGGCCGTGCCGTCGCGCCGTCGCGCCGTGCGAGGCGCCGAGGCGTGCGACGCGCCCGTGGAGCCTCGGCGGGGCGGCGTGCAGCCCCGTCAGACCAGCCCCAACTCGGCGAGCGGCAGCGCGGGTTGCCCGACAGCCGGGCCGGGGGAGAGGTAGCGGTCGCGGAGCGCGGCGACGATCTCGGCGCTCGCCTGTCCGCTGCCGTAGGGCGAGGGGAGCCGCGCCAGCCGTTCCGCGGCGGCCTCGTCGGCGAGCAGTTCCCGCAGCGCGCGGGCGAGTTCGTGGCCGGGGCGGGCGAGCCGGGCGAAGCCGGCCCGGACGGCCTCGGGGCGCTCGGTGGAGTTGCGCACCACGACGAGCGGGCGTTTGAGCACCGTGCACTCCTCCTGGACCCCGCCGGAGTCCGAGACCAGCAGCCGGCAGTGCCGGGCCAGGGCAAGGAACCCGGCGTGGTCCAGCGGCTCGATCCGGCGCAGTCGCGCGCTCGGGCGGCGCAGGCCGAACGCCTCGACGGCGGCCCTGGTCCGGGGGTGCAGCGGCAGCAGCACCGGCAGGTCGAGGGCGGCGAGCTGGTCGAGGATCTGGGCGAGCCGCGCGGCGTCGTCGGTGTTCTCCGGGCGGTGGATGGTGGCGAGCAGGTAGCCGCCGGGGATGACGGCGTGTTCGGCCACGATGCGGCGGGCCTCGGGCTCGGCGGGCAGGGTCTCCAGGGTCGCTTCGACGACGGTGTTGCCGGTGATGATCACCCGGTCCGCGTCGATCCCCTCGCGCAGCAGGTGGGCCGCGGCGGTCGCGGTGGGGGCGCAGTGCAGGTCGGCGAGCGGGGCGATCAGGCGGCGGTTGGCCTCCTCGGGCATGTCGGGGTCGAAGGAGCGCAGGCCGGCCTCGACGTGGACGACGGGTATGCCCGCGCAGTGTGCCGCGAGGGCGCCGGCGGCGGCGGTGTTGGTGTCGCCCTGGACGACCACGGCGGCCGGCGGGCGGGCGGCGAGGTGGTCGCTCAGCGCGCTGACCATCCGGCCCATCTGGCGGCCGCGCGGTTCGCCGCCGACGCCGTTGAGCAGGTGGTGCGGCCGGGGGAGGCCGTACTGGGCGAAGAAGGCGGTGGTGAGGGCCGGGTCCCAGTGCTGCCCGCTCCAGACGATGCGGGCCCGCGGGCCGAGGAGGCGGGCCACCCCGGCGAGTTTGACGATCTCCGGCCGGGTCCCGAGGACCAGGGCGATGTCGGTCGAGGACATGGCGCTCCGAAGGGGGCGAAGGGGTGAGATGGGGGAGTAACAGCAGACGATATGAGGGGATTCGCAAGAAATATCCACAAGCGGGAGCAATGTCACCCACTTGGCGGATAGGGGGTGGACCGGGCTCGAGCGGTCCGGCGTTGGTTCGTATGCCGGTGCATCAAAAAGCCCCGCGTCGCGCCGACTTGGCCGGAGGAGGTCCGCGTTCGGCGTACCGGCGTCTCGGCGATCCCGCGCGGTCGGTTACGGCAAACGGGTGATTTCCACCCGAATGGGCGCGGCGCACCTATCCGATCATCCGATCGGCCCAGCAACATACGGCTCCAGATCGCAAAGATCGGGACAACCCGGCCCCCACGAGAGGAACCACCATGTACGGACCCATAGGCGGCGGACTCCCCCCGACGGCGGCCGGCGGCGGCGTGCTCGCCTCGACCGGCTCGCCCGGCCTCGGCGTCGCGGCCGCGGCGGGCACCGCCCTGGTACTGGTGGGAGTCGCCCTGCTGCGGCGCAGCCGGCTGGCCGCCGACCGGGGCGAGCGGACCGACCGCGCGGACCGGACCGGCGGGACCGGAGGCCGGGAGCCGGACGGCCGGTAGCCCCGGTACCGCCCATCCCCCCACCGCCCCACCGAACCGCCACCGCCCCACCGCCCGCCGTCAACTCGCGCCGATCCCAAGGGGTTTCCTCGTGACCGCAGACGTCCACCCGCAACCCTCCCGGCCACCGGGCCCGGCCCGCTCGCCGCTGTCGCCGGCCGGAGGCGCCCCGCTGTCCGGCCGGGTGCTCGCCGGGGTGGCCGGGTCGCTGCTGCTGGGCCTGGGCGGGGCCCTGATCGCGGGTGAACGTGCCTACCGGTTCCAGGAGATGGCCGGTGCGCAGTGGTTCGTCTCGCACGCGCTCGGCCTGCGGACCCTGCTGCTCGCGGCCCCCGACGCGCCGGTGCTGTACGCCGGCGACGCGAGCGGCTTCGGGCGCGGGATCGCCCTGACCACCGGTTGCAGCAGTGCCCTGCTGATCGCCCCGCTGGCCCTGCTGGCCGGAGTGCTGCTGCTGTTCGGCAGTCGCGGGCCGGCCCGGGTCCTGCTCGGCTTCGTCCTGGCGGCCGCCCTGGTCCTCGCCGCCAACCTGGGCCGGCTGACGCTGATCGTCGCCATGCAGAACCGCTACGGGGACGAGGGGTTCGGCTGGACGCACGTCCTGTTCGGCTCGGTGCTGATGATGGCCGCCGGTCTGCTCGCGCTGCTGCTCTTCCTCTTCCTGATCACCCGAACGCCCACCCGCGACGCGGAGGCCGATGCGCCGTGACCCTGCTCGACCTGTCCGTCTCCCTCTCCTTCGTGCTGGGGATCGGCTTCCTCGCCTACGTCTCGGTGATCGTGCGCAACTTCCTGCGGGCCGGCCCGGACGCCCCGGGCGACCCGAGCGGCTTCGACTGGCACTTCCTCATACCCTGCCGGGACGAGGAGGCGGTGATCGGCACCACTCTGGACTACCTCGCCCGGCACTTCCCCCGGGCGCGGGTCTGGGTCGTCGACGACCACTCCGAGGACCGGACCGCCGAGGTGGTGCGGGCCAGGGCGGCCGAGGGGCGGCCCGTTCACCTGGTCGGCCGACGGCTTCCGCGGGCGCGCACCGGCAAGGGCGACGCGCTGAACGACGCCTACCGGGCGCTGGACGCCTGGCTGCCGGAGTCCGCCGACGCCGACCGGGTCGTCCTGATCGTCCTGGACGCGGACGGGCGGCCCTCGCCGGGGATGCTGGACACCTTCGCCGGGCCCTCCTTCTTCGGTGATCCGGCCATCGGCGCCGTCCAGGTCGAGGTCCGGATGTCCAACCGCGACGTGGCCGTTCCGCTGCCCCACCGGGGGCGGCTGGCCAACCGGTTCGCCCGGCTGCTGGCCCGGCTCCAGGACATCGAGTTCCGCGGGCCGATCTCCGCCATCCAGATCACCCGCCGGCTCACCGGCACCGTCAACGTGGGCGGCAACGGCCAGGCCAACCGGCTCAGCGCACTGCGCTCGATCGACGGGGGCGGCGGCGAGCCCTGGGGCCGGGCGCTGCTGGAGGACTTCGAACTCGGGCTGCGGATGATGCTGGCCGGCTGGCGCAACGGCTACACCACGACGGCCTGGGTGGACCAGGAAGCCCTGTGGAACGTGCGGCAGTTGATCACCCAGCGGGTCCGCTGGGCACAGGGCTCGATGCAGTGCGCGCCCTATCTGCGCCGGGTCTGGTGCTCCCGGGAGTTCACCACGCTGGGTTTCCTGGAGGTCCTCTACTTCATGGTCCAGCCCTGGCTCCAGGTCCTCGGCCTGGTGGTCTACACCGTGCCGATCGCCGCCTTCGGCTACAACATCCTCGTCTACCCGGAGTTCGTGCTCGCCTTCCTCGGCCAGGGCGGCGCCGTGCTGATCGCGCTCTACCTGGTCCTCGGGGTGGCCGAGTTCGCGCTCTGGGGTCCGCTGTACCGGCGCCGCAGCGAGCCGGGGATCACCCGCCGGGCCGCGCTCGGTCACGGCCTCGCCCTCGCGGTGTACGCCGCGACCACCTACCTCGTCGCGGTCCGCGCCTTCTGGCGGATCGTGCGGCGCAAGGGCTCCTGGCAGAAGACGGCCCGTACGGCCGAGCCGCCGCCGGCGCCCGCCGCCCAGGAGATCGCCACCGCCTGAGCGGCCGAGACTTCTCCCCGGCCGGTGGGGCCGCGGCCGAACGCCGTGGCCGGCCCGCGGAGTCGACGCACCACCAGCACCACCCCCGCACCGTCCCCCTTGGCGCCACGTCCTCGGCACCACCATCCCTGAACCACCCCCTTCCTGCCCCCGCACCGCCGACACCCACGTCCGCCGTGCCCCGTCCGAAAGGCCCACCCGTGAGAACTCGCACCCGCAACCGTGTCCTCGCCGGCACCGCGCTCGCCGTCGGAGCCCTCGCCGTGGCATCCCCGGCGTACGCCGCGCTGCCCGCCCCCACGGCCGACGCCTACGTCGTCTCCACGGAGGCACTGGGCGGGATGGTCGCCGTCGCGCCCTCGCCCGAGTCCGCCTACCCGTCCGGCGGCACCCGGACCCTGGTCGGCCTGAACGTCGGGCCGGTCGCCACCGACGCCACGCTCACCGCGACCACCGCGGGGAACCCCGTCGACGGCACCGCGTCGGCCTCCGCGACGGTCGAGAAGCTCGGGCTCGACCTCGGCGTCGCCTCGGTCGCCCTGACCGGCGTCAACTCGACCTGCAAGGCCACGCCCACCGGGGCCACCGGCAGCGGTCTGATCGCGGGCGGGTCGGTCACGGTCGGCATCCTGCCGGTCAACCTCCAGGCCAACGCCCCCGCCAACACCAAGGTCGACATCCCCCTGGTCGGCTCGATCGTCCTCAACGAGCAGACCACCGGCGCCAACGGCGTGCTGACCGTCAACGCCGTCCACATCACCCTGCTGCCGTCGTTGAACGGCGCCGACCTGGTCATCGGCCACGCCGAGTGCGGTGGGGCCGAGCCCGCCGCCTCGGTCCCGATGATCGACCCGTCCGTGGCGGGGATGGGCGGCGGCGCGGTGCTCGCCGGTGTCCTCGCCACCGTCTACGTCCGCCGTCGCAACGCCGGGTCCGCGGCCTCGGCCGGCTGACAGGGCGGGAAGGAGGTAGGAGGGGGCGGCTGGCCGGAGCGCGAGCCGGCCGCCCCCCGGCCCCAGCAGTCAACCCGGCTTCCAGTGGCTCGCCCTGACGTGTGGAGAGCCGATTCCGGTTGACGCGGGTCGGGCGGCAGGCCCCCACTGACCGCCCCCGCGCCGCCCCGGCCCCACCCGGGGCGGCCTTCGCGCACCGGCACTGCGGGGCGCTTCCGGCCGGACCCGTCGGTCCCCTCCCGGTCGGACGCCTACCCTACGAACGGACCGGCCGTACCGGCCGTGGCCGCTCTAGGAGGAGTCCTGTGCCGTCCTGCGACCCCCGACACGCTCCCGTCGGCGATGTGAGCGCAGCGCTCATGGTGATCGACTCCCGGCTCAAGGCCGTCTACGACGGCAGGGCCGGGACGGATCCCGAGCACCAGCGGATGGTCGACCAGCTCACCGCGTCCTTCGGCCCCGCGGAGGCCGAGGCGGTGGTGGAAGGTGCCTGCACGCTTGTCTACATGTACATGAACTGGCTGTGCAAGGCCTTCGAGCAGCACGAGGAGGACGTGATCGAGCACGCGATCCCGAGCCTGGTGACCACCATGCGGATGATGCCGAGGACCTTCAGCCCCGAGGTCGTCCCCACCATGGCTGGGCTGCTCACCGCGGCCGGCACCGGCCTGAGCCCCAACCTGTGGCGCGCCCAGTACGGACCGTGGACGAAGGAGGAGATGAACCCCCTGGAGGCCACCGCGGTCCTGCTCGCGGAGTACATCAACCGGATCTCCGGCAAGGGCCAGGACTTCGCCACCAAGCTGATCACCGACGCGCTCTCCCAGCTGGACTAGCGGACTGCCGGACTGCCGGACTGCCGGACTGCCGGACCGCCGGACCGCCGGACCACGGACCAACGGACCGGCGCCGGACGCGCCGGTGGCGCCCCCCCCCAACAGCGGGGGCGGCCCCCCCCGGCGGGCG
>NZ_JBEZUT010000019.1:0-48898 GCF_040636595.1 Kitasatospora sp. NPDC036755 | reverse complement strand
AGTACACGACCACCCGCGCCGGCAGCAGACGGCTGCGCTTCTCACCCCGACCGGTCTCGGCGATCACCTCATCGACCAGACCCGGAGGAAACGCCTGCGTCAGCACCCCGATCGCAATCCGGTCCGACAACCGCTCACCCGCAGGCGACTTGACCTGCCCCACCCTCGCCACACCACAACCAACGAGAGCAGCAAGACAAAGTCACCGGCATTGGCCCTAGACCTCCTCGACCCACGCGCCGAGCCGGCGGGCCAGGCCCGGCACCCGGGCCAGCCGCGGGGTGAGCAGCAGCCGCTCCAGCCGGTGCCCCGGCGCCAGCCAGACCGGGCTCGGGCGCAGCCGCAGCAGCACCCGGCCGAGCACCAGCTCGTCCGGGACGGCGCCGTAGCTGCGGCTGTCGCTGTCCACCGGGCGGTTGTCGGAGAGCAGCCACCAGCCCCGGTCCCGGCGCCCGGCGGCCCGCTTCACCACCAGCAGGTCCTGTTGGAGGGGGTGCCGGAAGAGCACCACCGCCCCCGGCCGGATCGGCGCGCCGTAGCGGACCAGCAGCCGGTCGCCCTCGCGCAGGGTCGGCACCATCGACGGGCCCGCCACGTCGACCAGCCCGAACGGCAGCACGCTGCCCCGCCGCCCCCCGGCCCCGGCGTCCTCCGGCCGCGTGCTCCGCGCCACGACTCCTCCTCCCACTGCGCCCGCCCCCAGTCTGCCGTACGGAGCGCCACCGGTCCGATGTCCGGAATACCCCGGTTCCTGGTCCGTCTTTTGCCCTAGGCCCGCCGCCCGACCGCGAAACCGCGAGGGCGGAAGGGTAATCTCGGGCGCGGGAAGACGATCTAAGGAAGGACTCCCATGTTCTCTCGTCTGTTTGCACCGCGCGCCACCGCCCACGCCCACTGCGACCTGCCCTGCGGCGTGTACGACCCCGCTCAGGCCAAGCTGGAGGCCGAGTCGGTCAAGGCCACCCAGGAGAAGTACCAGGCCAACGAGGACCCGCACTTCCGCGCCCGCGCCATCATCATCAAGGAGCAGCGCGCCGAGGCCGTCAAGCACCACATCTCGGTGCTGTGGAGCGACTACTTCAAGGCCCCGCACTTCGAGAAGTACCCGCAGCTGCACCAGCTGATCAACGACACCCTGAAGGCCGCCTCGGCCGCCAAGGCGTCCACCGACCCGGCCACCGGCCAGGCCCTGCTGGACCTGATCGCCGAGGTCGACAAGATCTTCTGGGAGACCAAGCAGGCCTGAGCCTGACGCGTCGCCACCCCGACCGCCCCCGTCCGCACCGCCGGACGGGGGCGGTCGTGCGTCCACGTCCGACCCGCCCCCGGTAAGGGTCACCCGCACTGAGCGGCTGTTATGCTGCCTGGGCGTCCGAGGGGGAAGTCCGGTGCGAATCCGGCGCTGACCCGCAACGGTGAGCACGGCCCGTACCGCCCGTACGACCGCGCCAGCCCGATCGCCCTCGGCCGCTGACCTCCCGACAACTCGCCGTGGACTGCGAAGGGAACGGCGCCCGGCACACCTCCGGCCCGCGCCCGCCCCGGCGCACCCGAGGCCCGAGGCAAGGCGCACCCGTGAACCGCGCACCCGCAGACCGTGCAGTCGGCCCGCCCACTCGTCGCATACCCGTCGCCCCGCTCGCCGCCGGCCTCTGCGCCGCCCTGCTGCTGTCGCTGGTCTGCGGGGTCGCCCTCGGCTCCGCCGGGCTCGACGTCCCCCGGGTGCTGCGGCTGCTGGGCGCCGGGCTGACGGGCGGCCGGCTGGACGCGAGCGAGGCCTCCGCGTACGCGATCGTCTGGGAGATCCGGCTGCCGCGCACCGTGCTGGCCGCCGTGGTCGGCGCCGGGCTGGCCGCCTGCGGGGTCGCCGTCCAGGCGCTGGTGCGCAACCCGCTGGCCGACCCCTTCGTCCTCGGCATCTCCTCCGGCGCGGCCGTCGGCGCCAACGCCGTGCTGCTGTTCGGCGCCTTCGCCGCGCTCGGCGTGTGGGCGATCTCCGCCTCCGCCTTCGGCTCCGCGCTGGTCGCCATGACCCTGGTCTACCTCGCCGCCCGCACCGCGTACGGGCTCACCCCGCTGCGCCTGGTGCTCACCGGCACCGCTCTGTCCTACGGCTTCTCCGCCGCCACCACCCTGATGGTCTTCGCCGCCGACCGCGGCGAGGCCGCCCGGGACGCCATGATGTGGCTGCTCGGCAGCCTCGGCGGCGCCACCTGGGGCTCGGTGCCGATCGCCGCCGTCACCGTGGCGGCCGGACTCGTCCACCTGACCTGCTCCGCCGGGCGGTTGGACGCGCTCGCGATGGGCGACGAGACCTCCGCCTCGCTCGGCGTGGACCCGGACCGGCTGCGCCGGGAGCTGTTCGTGGTGACCGCCGCCGTCACCGGCACCGTGGTCGCGGTCAGCGGGGCGATCGGCTTCGTCGGACTGCTGGTGCCGCACCTGGCGCGGATGCTGGTCGGCGCCGGCCACCGCCGGGTGCTGGTGATCGCGCCGCTCGCCGGGGCGCTGCTGCTGGTCTGGGTGGACATCGCCTCGCGCACCCTGCTGGCGCCCGCCGAACTGCCCGTCGGGGTGTTCACCGCGGTGCTCGGCGTGCCCGCCTTCCTATTGATGATGCGCCGCCGCGGCCAGGCCTTCGGAGGCACCCGATGACCGACGTGACCGCGGTGGACACCGCGACCGGGCCCGCCCAGGACCTCGCTGTCGACGGCGTCTCGGTGCAGCTGGCCGGCACCCGGCTGGTCCACGAGGTGAGCCTGGCGGCCGCCGCCGGGCAGGTGGTCGGGCTGGTCGGCCCCAACGGCAGCGGCAAGTCGACCCTGCTGCGCTGCGTCTACCGGGTGCTGAAGCCGGCCGGCGGCGCGGTCCGGCTGGCCGGCGACGACCTGCACGCGCTCACCGCCCGCGAGTCGGCCCGCCGGGTCGCCGCGCTCTCCCAGGAGCACTCCGCCGAGTTCGACTTCACCGTCGCCGAGGTCGTCGCCATGGGACGGCTGCCGCACCGCCGCGGCTTCGGCGCCCCGGGCGACGGCGACGCGGAGCGCTGTGCCGAGGCGCTGCGCAAGGTCCGGGCGGGGCACCTCGCCGAGCGGGGGTTCCTGAGCCTGTCCGGGGGCGAGAAGCAGCGGGTGCTGTTCGCCCGCGCCCTCGTCCAGGAGCCGCGCCTGCTGGTACTGGACGAACCCACCAACCACCTCGACATCGCCCACCAGTTGGAGGTGCTGGCGCTCGCCCGCGAGGCCGGCCCGACGGTGCTCACCGCGCTGCACGACCTCAACCTGGCGGCGAGCCACTGCGACCTGCTGTACGTGCTGCGGGCCGGCCGGATCGTCGCCTCCGGACCGCCCCACGAGGTGCTCCGGCCCGCCCTGCTGGCCGAGGTGTTCGGCGTCCGGGCCACCCCGGTGCGCCACCCGGAGACGGGCGCCGTCCAGTTGCTGTTCGACCGCCTCGCCCCGTCCGCCTGACCCGCCCACCCGTTGACCCGCCCCCTGCTCAGAGGAACCACCGTGCGCACCAAGGCCGTTGCCGCCACCGCCCTGCTCGCCCTCGGACTCACCGCCTGCGGCGCCGAGATCGCCCCGAAGGAGGCCGCCACCGCCTCCGCCCACTACCCGGTGACGGTGGACAACTGCGGCGAGAAGCTCACCTTCGCGCAGAAGCCCGCCCGGACGGTGACCAACGACGTCAACATCACCGAGCTGATGCTCTCCCTCGGCCTCGCCGACCGGATGGCCGGCTACGTGATGCCCGACGACAAGGGGCGGGTCGACGAGGTCGCCTGGAAGGACGGCTACCAGCAGACCACCTGGCTCTCCAAGAAGACGCTCACCAAGGAGATCGCCCTGGACGCCAAGGCCGACCTGGTGTTCGCCGGCTGGCACTACGGCTTCGGCGAGGGCAACGGCGTCACCCCGGAGGCCTTCAAGGCGCTCGGCATCGACTCCTACGTGCTCACCGAGTCCTGCCGCAGCGGCAAGGGCACCGTGCGCGGCGTGATGGACCCGCTGGAGGCGCTCTACACCGACCTGGCCAACCTCGGCGAGATCTTCGACGTCAAGGACCGCGCCGACAAGCTGATCGCCGGCTTCAAGGCCCGGATCGCCGCCGTCCCGGCGCCCGAGCGGCGCCCGTCCGTCTTCCTGTACGACAGCGGGCAGGACAAGCCGTACACCGCCGGGAAGTTCGCGGCCGCCAACGAGATCATCGCCAAGGCCGGCGGGACCAACATCATGGGCGACCTCGACGACACCTGGGTCACGGCCGGCTGGGAGAGCGTGGTCGAGCGCGACCCCGAGGTGATCGTGATCAACGACTACGCGACGCCCAAGGCCGAGGAGAAGCGGCAGTTCCTCAGGTCCTTCCCGCCGCTGGCCGGCGTCTCCGCGGTCAAGAACGACCGGATCTTCGTCATGGACTACGCCGACATGGTGGAGAGCCCGCGCAACCCGGCCGCGATCAGCGCGCTGTCGGCGTACCTGCGCACCGTACCGGCCCGCTGACCGGCCCTGCCGGAGCTCCTCCGGGCGGGGGCGGCCGGGCGTACGCTCAAGGTACGAGCCGACGGAACCCGACCGGAGGAGCGAGATCATGACCACCACGGCGGCCCCCGCCGCCTTCGACACCCGCGCGCTGCGCGAGGGCATCGAGCGCCGCGACGCCGAGACCCTCCTGGCGCTCTACGCGGACGACGCCGAACTGCGCGTGGTCGATCGCACGACCCAGCCCAGCCACCCCCTGGTGGTGCACGGGCGGGAGGAGATCGGCGCCATGCTGGAGGACGTCTGCAGCCGCGAGATGACCCACAAGCTGGAACAGGTGGTGGTCCAGGGCGACCACGTGGCCTTCCTGGAGTCCTGTCGGTACCCGGACGGCGTCCGGGTGCTGATGTCCTCGATGGCCGGCCTGCGCGAGGGACGGATCGTCGACCAGACCTCCGTCCAGGCCTGGGACGAGACCGGCCCCGAGCAGTAGGCTCACCACATGATCCGCACCGCCGTCTCCACCGACGTCCCCGTCATCCACGCCATGATCCGCGAACTCGCGGACTACGAGCAGGCCCTGCACGAGGCGAAGGCCACCGAGGAGCAGCTGCACGAGGCCCTGTTCGGCGAGAACCCGGCCCTGTTCGGGCTGATCGCCGAGGACGACGCCACCGGCGAGCCGGTCGGCTTCGCGGTCTGGTTCCGCAACTTCTCGACCTGGCGCGGCACCCACGGGATCTACCTGGAGGACCTGTACGTCCGCCCCCAGGCCCGTGGCGGCGGCCACGGAAAGGCACTGCTGCTGGAACTCGCCCGGATCGCCGTCGAGCGCGGCTACTCCCGGGTCGAGTGGTCGGTCCTGGACTGGAACCAGCCCTCGATCGACTTCTACAAGTCCATCGGCGCGGTGCCGATGGACGAGTGGACGGTCTACCGGCTCACCGACGAGGCGTTGGCCGCCGCCGGACGGCGCTGAACGGCTCCTCGGAGTCCGGGCAAAGGGTCTGCCACCCTGCGTCGCAATGCCTTACCATGAGTAACTCCCGAACCGGGGTGCGGAAGGCAGAGCGATGGCGGATCCGCGGCACCGGACCCCCTTCGGGGGTAGCAAGAGGCAACAAGCGGGGTACCAAGAAAGCACAGCGCGTCACCCAGGAGGCAAGGGTGTCCCAGATCGACGGCGATCTCGGTGTTCAGGACTTCGTGGAGGTCCGGCTGCCCGCAGCGGGGGCCTACCTCTCCGTCCTGCGAACAGCGACGGCCGGGTTGGCGGCCCGGCTGGACTTCACGCTCGACGAGATCGAGGATCTGCGGATCGCGGTCGACGAAGCCTGCGCCATCCTGCTCCAGCAGGCGGTGCCCGGCTCCGTGCTGTCCTGCGAGTTCCGGCTGGTCGGTGACTCGTTGAAGGTCACCGTCTCCGCCCCGACCACCGACGGCAAGGCTCCCGAACGGGACACCTTCGCCTGGACGGTGCTCTCCGCACTGGCCGGCGAGGTCGACTCCTCGGTCGCCGAGGACAACACCGTGTCGATCAGCCTGCACAAGAAGCGCGGCGGCTCCCCCGCCCACTGACCGGGCGCCGGACCGAACCGCACGACCGAGCAGCACCGAGCAGCACCCGCGCAAGGGCCGTCCGCCGCTCCCCGCCCCCGGGGACGGACGGACGGCTCCCGGTACCGCACCCCAGGCGGTACGACCAACGAGACGAATCCGGGGCCCGCGGCCCCGGTGCTCCCGGAACGGAACGGGGGAATGGCCGTGAGTGATCTGGACCGTACCGGCCTCGCGACGGCGGGACCTGCCGTACCGACCCAGGCGAGCGTTCCCGGCCTCGCCGCCAACGACGAAGCGCACCCGAAGGACGCCCAGCGGATGAGCCACCCCACCGAGCCGACGTCCGAGCCGACGCCTGCCTCCGTGCCCCCGCCGGACCCGGCGGCGGAATCGGACCCGGCGGTCGAGGCCGAACTGCACGGCGCCGTGCCCGCCCAGGGCTCGCACCGCACCGGCGCCCCGGACCGCGAGGCCGCCCGCGCGCTGTTCGTCCGGCTGTCCGCACTGCCCGAGGGCTCCCCGGAGCGGGTCGAACTGCGCAACCAGCTCGTGCGGATGCACATCCCGCTGGTCGAGCACCTGGCCCGGCGCTTCCGCAACCGGGGCGAGCCGCTGGACGACCTGACCCAGGTCGCCACCATCGGCCTGATCAAGTCGGTGGACCGCTTCGACCACGAGCGCGGGGTCGAGTTCTCCACCTACGCGACGCCGACCATCGTCGGGGAGATCAAGCGGCACTTCCGCGACAAGGGCTGGGCGGTGCGCGTCCCGCGCCGGCTCCAGGAGCTGCGGCTGTCGCTGACCACGGCGACCAGCGAACTGTCCCAGCGGCACGGCCGCTCCCCCACGGTGCACGAGCTGGCCGAGCACCTGGGGATCTCGGAGGAGGACGTCCTGGAGGGCCTGGAGTCCGCCAACGCGTACTCCACGCTGTCCCTGGACGTGCCGGACAGCGACGACGAGTCGCCGGCCGTCGCGGACACCCTGGGCGCGACCGACGAGGCGCTGGAGGGCGTCGAGTACCGCGAGTCGCTCAAGCCGCTGCTGGCCCAACTGCCGCCCCGGGAGCAGAAGATCCTGGTGCTGCGGTTCTTCCGGAACATGACCCAGTCGCAGATCGCCGCCGAGGTGGGGATCTCCCAGATGCACGTGTCCCGGCTGCTCGCCCGGACCTTGGCCCAGCTGCGGGAGAAGCTCCTGGTGGAGGAGTAGGACTGACGGCCGCTCAGCCCGGAGGCCCGGCGGCCGCACGGTTCCGACGGCGGCCCTGCGCGCCCCGCGTCCTAGCTCTCGGACGGGGCGTACAGGGCCGCCGTCGACTTCGGGTTCAGCAGGCAGCCGATGCCCACCAGGCCGAGCACGCCGATCAGCGCGCCGACCGCGATCATCCCGCCGCCGCTCTCGAACATGTAGTAGGCGACCGGCAGGCAGATCGAGTTGGTCAGCACGGCCGGGCTGCGGCCCCAGCGGCGCTCCTTGAGCAGCGCGCGGGCCGCCAGCACCGGCAGCACGCCGAGCAGCACGATGACCGCTCCGCCGAACTCGTTCAGCGCCAGCTGCTTGGACTGGCCGGACAGCGCGGCCACCATGTCCCAGATTCCGACGACCGCGAGCGCGGCGCCCTCCAGGGCCGTGATGGCGGCGCCCAGGGTCAGGGAGGCCGGGCGGCCGGAGCCGGCCGAGGGTACGGGTGCGGAGGTTTCTGCGGTCACTCCAGCAGGGTAGCCGCCGGTCGGTCCGTACCGACCCGTAGGCTTTCCCCATGCGCGCTCTCCTGGTCGTGAACCACAAGGCCACCACCACCAGTGGCCGGACCAGGGACGTCCTGATCCACGCCCTGCGCAGCGATCTCAAGCTGGAGGTCGCCGAGACCCAGTACCGGGGCCACGCGCGCGACCTGGCCCGCGAGGCGGCGGAGGACGGCACGGTCGACCTGGTGGTGGCACTGGGCGGGGACGGCACCGTCAACGAGGTGGTGAACGGGCTGCTGGCGCACGGCCCGGGCGAGAAGGTCCCGCGACTGGCCGTGGTGCCGGGCGGTTCGACCAATGTGTTCGCCCGCGCGCTGGGACTGCCCAACGACCCGGTGGAGGCCACCGGCGCCCTGCTGGACGCGCTGGAGCACGAGCGGGAACGGCCGATCGGGCTGGGCAAGGCGATGACCGACGGGCTGCCGGACCGCTGGTTCACCTTCACCGCGGGGCTCGGCTTCGACGCCGGGGTGGTGGGCCGGGTCGAGGAGCAGCGCCGGGCCGGGCGCAAGTCCACCCACGCCCTGTACGTCGGCCAGGCCCTCCGGCACTACTTCACCCAGCGTGAGCAGCGCCGCTCCGGCCCGGTCTCGCTGGAGCTGCCGGGCCACGAACGGGTTCCGGGCCTGGTCCTGTCGATAGTCAGCAACACCTCGCCGTGGACCTTCCTCGGCAACCGTCCGGTCTACCCCTCACCGCTCGCCTCCTTCGACACGGACCTGGACGTCTTCGGCATCACCCGGATGACCGCGTTCGGCACGGCTCGAACGGTCCGTCAGATCCTGCGGTCGTACACGACTTCGAGCGACGGCGCCCCTCCGGCCGGCCCCTCCGGGAAGCACGTCGTCTCCTATCACGACGTCAGACACTTCACCTTGGTTTCACAGGAACCGGCCCCGTTCCAAGTCGACGGGGACCATCTTGGAGACAGGAGTCGCGTCAGTTTCACAGGCGTACGGCGGGCACTGCGTGTGATTGTGTGACCGGAAGGGGGGTTCCTCCTTCTTCTCGAACGCACAAGCCCCCTTCACTCCATAGAAGTACTGGCTGTGAGCTAGGCGACACCGAAGAATCCAAAATTCCTCCCCGAAGGGGGTTGTATCCGAGCCCGAGGTTTGCGAACCTCTACATGGCGATCGGGACACATCGCAGCGACGGCAACTCCGGAACCACAGGAGCGCCGACCGCGGGGCGTCCCTCGAATCGCCGAATCCCCCC
Source organism: Kitasatospora sp. NPDC036755 (assembly GCF_040636595.1). Taxonomy (NCBI): domain Bacteria; kingdom Bacillati; phylum Actinomycetota; class Actinomycetes; order Kitasatosporales; family Streptomycetaceae; genus Kitasatospora; species Kitasatospora sp. NPDC036755. The sequence continues at coordinate 39,885 of NZ_JBEZUT010000019.1, read as the reverse complement.
CAGCACAGACCACCCGGGCCCGACGGGCCTTTGGTCTCTTTTGCTGTTGCGGGATTCGTGAAAGCGTTCACATTCACAAGCCATTCGATTATGCCGATCGGGCCACCCCCCGCGGCAGGAGGAGTTGGACGACCATGGACTGGCGCCACCGCGCTGTCTGCCGCGAAGAGGACCCGGAGCTGTTCTTCCCGATCGGGAACACCGGTCCTGCTCTGCTGCAGATCGAGGAAGCCAAGGCCGTGTGCCGCCGCTGTCCGGTGATGGAGCAGTGCCTCCAGTGGGCGCTCGAGACCGGTCAGGACGCCGGCGTCTGGGGCGGCATGAGCGAGGACGAGCGTCGCGCGATGAAGCGCCGCGCTGCCCGCAACCGCGCCCGCACCGCCTGATCGCGCAGCGATCACACGCCGTAGCACCCGCAGTAACCGCCGTACCGATCGACACATGATCAAGGCTTCCCTGCACCTCCTGGTGAAGCCTTCCGTACAAAGGACCTCGCCCAGCCAGGTCCTGCGACACCGGACCCGCCCAGCCACTTGATACTGTTCACTTAGAGCAATATCGTGGAGCTGCGGCGCTCACCGTGTGCAACGCACCGGCGAGGTGTCGCACCACCCAGAGCCCCCGCTCCGGCCGACTCCCCCCGACGGCCGGAACGGGTTGAGAGGCCCTGTCGACCCACCCCCCCCGGTCGACAGGGCCTCGTTTCTGTCTCTCTCCCCGGATCTCCCCCGGCTCCTCCTCGGGCTCTCCCCCCCCCGAGGGTTTTCGCATGCCGCTGCCGCGCTCCGGCGTGCGAAGCGCGCGGCCGGCGCCTGTGGCGGGCGCGCGCCCCCACCACGCACCTTCACACGGGTTCGCGCACCTTCGCGCGCCTTCGCGCACCTGATGTCCAGCGGGCCCGGACCGCGCACGGACCAGGGCCCCCACCCGCCCCTCAGCGGACCGGGATCTCCAGGATCACCTTGGTCCCGCCGTCCGGGCCGGCCACCATGTCAAAGGTGCCGCCCAGCTCGCCGGTCGCCAGCGTCCGGACGATCTGCAGCCCGAGGTTGCCCGCCGTCTTCGGGTCGAACCCCTCCGGCATGCCGCGGCCGTCGTCCTGCACCGTGATCAGCAGGTACTCCTCCGGCCGGGCACCGCCGTTCCAGCTGTCCGACCAGCCCATGCCGGTCGCCGGGGCCCGTCCGCGCAGTGCGCTGACCTCCAGGTTCCCGGAGGCCGTCGGGCCGAACGCGTGCTCCAGGGCGTTCTGGAGCAGTTCGGTCAGCACCATCGACAGCGGGGTGGCCACCTCGGCGGACAGGATCCCGAAGCTGCCGGTGCGCCGGGTCGCCACCCGTCCGTCCTGGGACAGCTCCATCACCATCGCCAGCACCCGGTCGGCGATCTCGTCGAAGGCCACCTGCTCGTCCAGCGCCTGGGAGAGCGTCTCGTGCACGATCGCGATCGAGCCGACCCGGCGCACGGCCTCGTCCAGCGCGGCCCGACCGGACTCCGAATCCATCCGGCGGGACTGCAGCCGCAGCAGGGCCGCGACGGTCTGCAGGTTGTTCTTCACCCGGTGGTGGATCTCCCGGATGGTGGCGTCCTTGGTCATCAGCTCGCGGTCGCGGCGGCGCAGCTCGGTGACGTCCCGGCAGAGCACCAGCGAACCGGTCAGGGTGCCCTTGGGCTTGAGCGGGATCGCCCGCAGGGTGACCACTCCCCCCTGCGCCTCCACCTCGGTCTGCCGGGGCGCCCAGCCGCTCGCCACCTTCACCAGCGCCTCGTGGACGGCCGAGCGGGACGGCGGGGCGAGGTCGGCGGTGGCCCGGCCGAGGTGGCTGCCGACCAGGTCGGTGGTGAGGCCGAGGCGGTGGTAGGCGGAGAGGGCGTTGGGGCTGGCGTAAGTGACGATGCCGTCCGCGTCCAGCCGGATCAGGCCGTCGCCGACCCGGGGCGCGGCGTCCATGTCGGCCTGCTCGGCGCCGGGGAAGGGGAAGGAGCCGGCCGCGATCATCTGGGCCAGGTCGGAGGCGCTCTGGAGGTAGGTGAGCTCCAGCCGGCTCGGGGTGCGGACGGTCAGCAGGTTGGTGTTGCGGGCGATCACGCCCAGCACCTTGCCCTCGCGCCGGACCGGGATCGACTCGACCCGGACCGGGACCTCCTCGCGCCACTCCGGGTCGCCCTCGCGCACGATCCGGCCCTCGTCGAAGGCGGCGTCCAGGAGCGGGCGGCGGCCGCGCGGGACGAGGTGGCCGACCATGTCGTCCTGGTACGAGGTGGGCCCGGTGTTGGGCCGCATCTGTGCCACCGAGACGTAGCGGATGCCGTCCCAGGTGGGGATCCACAGCACCAGGTCGGCGAAGGAGAGGTCGGAGAGCAGCTGCCACTCCGAGACCAGGTGGTGGAGCCATTCCACGTCGGCCCCGGTGAGGGTGGTGTGGCGGCGGACGAGTTCGTTCAACGAGGGCACATGGCGAGGGTAGCGCCGCCGGTCCGGGCGGGGCGCGGCGGACCGGTGGCTGCGGCGCCCCGCCCGGGAGGGCCGGTGGAGGCGGGGCGGAGGCCGGGTCGGGCCCCGGTGGGCGGACCGGCACCGCCCGCTCACCCCCCCCCCGGAGTTGTTTAGACCAATTTTCCGAGAGGCCTGGACAACCGAGATTGGTCTAGTCCACAATGAAAGGGCACCAAGGAGAGGCCCCCGCGCAACTGCCCTGACCGCGCGCGGCCCCTCCTCGGTCGGACGCCGCAGATCGAGGACCCCGCACAGTTCTCGATCGGAGCCGGCGCCCGACGACAGCTCCGGGCTGCGGTGCCGCATGGGTTGAGGGTCCCGTGTCGGCGCCGTGGCCCGTAGTGTTTTCCACCCCCGGAACCACGTTTCCGCCGCTCAAGGAACCGGCCCCCGATCCACAGGCTGTGGACCGGGGGCCGGCTCGCGTCCGCGGGACGCCTACCTGGTCTCGGTGACCTTGGCCAGGGCGCGCGGGGCGTCCGGGTCCTGGCCGCGGGCGATGGTGACCTCGTAGGCCAGCAGCTGCAGCGGCAGGATCTCCAGGATCGGCTGCACCTCCTCGGGCACGCCCGCCGGCAGCGCGAAGCCGGCCGAGGCCGCGTCCACCTGCGCCTGCTGGCCGACCACCACCAGGTCCGCGCCGCGCCCGCGCAGCCGGTCCAGCACCGGCTGGAGCGCCTCGCCGCCCTTCCCGTCCGGGACGATCGCGATGACCGGCGAGACGTTGTCCACCATGGCCAGCGGACCGTGCAGCAGGTCGGCGCCGGAGAACGGGGTGGCCGGGATGTAGGTGGTCTCCATCAGCTTGAGCGCCGCCTCGCGGGCGGTCGGGTAGCCGTAGCCGCGCGAGGTGATGACCAGCCGCTGGGCGAAGCGGTAGCGCTCGGCCAGCGCCTTCACCTCGGCCCTGCGCGCCAGCACCCCGGCGGCCAGCCCCGGCAGCTCCTTGGCGGCCGCGCCTTCGCCTCCGCGCAGGCCCTCGACCAGCAGGTAGAGCGCCAGCAGCTCGGCGGTGTAGGTCTTGGTGGCCGGCAGCGCCTTCTCCGGGCCGGCCAGCACGTCGATGTGGAACTCGGAGACCTCGGCGAGCGGCGAGGCGGCGTTGTTGGTCACCGCGAGGGTGATGGCACCGGCCTCGCGGGCGGCCTTGGTCGAGGCCACCAGGTCGGGCGAGCCGCCGGACTGGCTGACGGTGACGACCAGCACGTCGGTGAGGTCCGGCTTGGCACCGTACGCGGTGGTGGTGGACATCGAGGTCAGGCCGGCCGGCTTGCCGAGCAGGATCTCGATCAGGTACTTGGCGTACAGCGCGGCGTTGTCGGACGTGCCGCGCGCGGTGAGCAGGACGAAGCGCGGGCTGCGGGCGGCGATCTGCGCGGCGACCTCGCGGATCTTCGGGGCACCCTCGTCGAGGATGCGCTGGAGGACGGCCGGCTGCTCGGCCATCTCCGCCGCCATGATCCGGCCGGGGACGGAAACAGTCTGCGGGTCGGACATCTGGGTCTGCCTCCGATGAGACGGTTCGACCCCACCCGGGCGGCTGCCCGGCGGGGACCTCCACGGCGGCGAGTCCGCACACTCGCTGCGGTCCTTCGTCCCGCAATCCTACGGGCGCGCCCGCTGCCGGGCACCTCCGTCCGCACGCCCGGGCGCCTTCCGACGCGCCCCCGCCCGGCCCACCGGCGCACCCCTCCGCGGACGGGAGGAGCGCACCCGGGGCCGGGCGGCGGTGAGGTCAGGACGCCTTGTTGATCAGCTGGTCGATCGCGGCGTCGGCCTCCTTGGTGGCCTGGTCCACCGACTTGCCCTTGAGGACCGCGGTCAGCATGTCCGGGATGATCTTCTGCTTCTCGATCGAGCCCCAGCCGGGCGCCAGCGGGGTGAACCAGGCGTCCGGGACGGCGTTGGCCGCGGCGGAGGTGGTCGGCTTGTTCTTCAGCGGGTTCAGCTGGGTCAGGTTGTTCGGCAGGATGTCCTTGTCGGCCAGCGCCTGCTGGGACTTGGCGCTGGTGAACATCCGGATCCAGTCGGTGGCCGGCGCCGTCTGCTGGGACTTGGCGGTGACGGCGAGGTCCGAGCCGCCGATGAAGGTCGGCAGCGGCTTGCCGTCCGGGCCGGGCATGGTGGCCACCTTGACGGCGTCCTTGAGGCTCGGGTCGCCGGTGACCGGCGCGGTGACGCTGGCCGCCTCGTAGCCGTTGCCGTAGAAGGACGCGGCGTGCCCGCGGGCCATCGCCTCGAACTGGTTCTGCTCGGTCACCGACAGGTCGCCCTTGTTGTACTTGCGCACCAGGTCGACGAAGTGGCTGATGCCCTGCTGGGACTTGGGGTCGTGCAGGGTGCCGTGCCAGTTGCCGGAGCCGTCGAACTTGGCGATGGCGCCGCCGTACGCGGCCACGTAGCTCATCGCGGCGTACCAGTACGGGCCGGGCAGGTAGAGCGCGGAGTAGGTCTTGTCGGCCTTGTTCCGGTCCGCGATCTTGTCCAGCGCGGCCGTCAGGTCCGCCTCGCTCTTCGGGAAGTCGGCGCTGCCGGTGGCCTGTTGGAAGGCGGTGGCGTTGTAGACGGCGACCCGGGCGCCGGCGTAGTAGGGCACGCACCAGAGCTTGTCCTGGTAGGTGCAGGTGTTGGCGAGCGCCTTGATCCAGCTGTCGGAGTTGTCGAAGGTGCTGCGGTCCACCGGGGCCAGCGCGCCGGAGAGCACGTACTTCATGGTCTCGGTGTTGCCCAGCTCGACCACGTCGGGGGCGTTGCCGTCGGCGATCGCCTTGTCGAGCTTGCCCACCTTGTCGGCCCAACCCTGGTAGGCGAGCTTGAGGCTGACGTTCGGGTACTTCGCCGCGAACTCGTCGTTGACCCGCTGGACCAGGTCCGGCCAGTTCTTCTGGGCGTCGTCCATCAGCCAGACGGTGACGGTGCCGGCGGCGGCCTTCGCGTCCGCTGAACCACTCGCGCCGTCGGAGCCGGCGGGCTTCGCGGTCGAGGAACAGGCCGTCAGTCCGACTGCCAGTGCCATGGTTCCGAGCGTCGAGACGAGTTGACGCTTCTTCACGCCGTCCTCCGAAGGTGTAGAGCCTGTTGCCCGCCGGCAGCGTGATTGGCGCCCGCGGCGGAGAGTCCGGACTGGGGGCGGCGAAGAGCTTCGGGGTGGGCCGATACCACATCCGGCGAGGTTGAATCTCGAACCGGATGACTGGACTCTGGCCTAGACCATAGGTGGTGTCAACGGCCAAAAGCCTTCGTCGGGGCGGCCGTTGCAGAGCTGTTGTACCGCGTGGCCGGCAGTCGCCGTTCCGTCACCCTAAGTAGGTCTTAAGGTGGATTTAAGGCCCCCTTGAGGGAACACGGTCACCCGGCGGGTCCACGGGTCGACGTCCGGGGAAACGGAACGGGCCCGCCATGCGACATGCGCATGACGGGCCCGTCGGCCGACGTCACCGGACAGGGCCGGTGACGTCTCGTCGTTCGTCTCAGCCGACCGCTCCCGGCTGCCCGGTGAGGACCTCCACGGCCGCCAGCCCGCAGACCCGGGCGGCGCCGTGGGTGGCGATGTACAGGGCGCCGACCGGCTCGGACTGGGGCAGGCCCATCTCCACCACCGCGGCGTCCGGACGGGCCGCCACCAGGCGGCCCAGCGCGGCGGACATCCACGCGTGCCGGTGCGCGTCCCGGACCACCAGCACCAGGCGGCGGCCCTCGGCGCCGGCCACCACCTCGTCGACCAGGGCGTCCAGCAGCTCCGGCGCGGCGTCGCCCGCCGACACCTCGCGGGTGCGGGTGCCCGGGAAACGGTCGGCCAGCATGCCGGCCACGCCCCACGGGGTGACGTCGCCGACCGCGATGTTCGGCTCGTCCGAGAACGAGGCCACGTACGGGCGCTCGCTCACCGGCGACACCGCCCGGCCCGGCGCCCGGACCACCCGCAGCGCCCGGCGCGCGGCCCGCAGGCCGACCGCCAGGTCCGGCTCGATCCGCTCGCCCTGGGCCGCGATCCGGCCCCAGCTGCCCAGCGCCCGGACCCGCTCGGCGGCGTCCGCCAGCCGCTCCTCGGCGAGCGCGCCGGAGCGCACGCCCGCCACGATGGCGTCGCGCAGCATCAGCACGGTCTCCTCGTCGGCGAGCCCGCCGCCGACGCAGATCGCGTCCGCACCGGCCGCCAGGGCCAGCACGGTGCCCTCGCCCATCCCGAAGGTGTCGGCGATGGCGCCCATCTCGATCGCGTCGCTGACGATCAGGCCCTGGTAGCCGAGGCCGCCGTCGGCCGGGGCCGCGCGCAGCAGGTCGCGCAGCACGGCCGGGCTCAGGGTGGCCGGCAGCTTCGGGTCCAGCGCCGGGATCATGATGTGGGCCGTCATCACGGCCTTGGTGCCGGCCGCGATCGCCGCCTGGAAGGGGATCAGGTCGCGGGCCCGCAGCACGTCCAGGTCGACGTCGATGACCGGCAGGCCGTGGTGCGAGTCCACCGCGGTGTCGCCGTGGCCGGGGAAGTGCTTGGAGCAGGCGGCCACACCGGCCGACTGCAGGCCCTCCACCCAGGCGGCGGTGTGCCGGGCGCACAGCTCGGGGTCGGCACCGAAGGAGCGGACCCCGATCACCGGGTTGCGCGGGTTGGAGTTGACGTCCGCGGTGGGCGCCCAGTTGTAGTTGACGCCGGCCGCGGCCAGCGCCCGGCCCAGCTCGCGGGCGACGTCCCGGGTCAGCGCCGGGTCGTCGATCGCGCCGAGCGCGAGGTTGCCGGGCCAGGACGAGCCGGAGCCCGCCTCCAGCCGGGTGACGTCGCCGCTCTCCTCGTCGATGGCGATCAGCAGGTCGGGGTTCTCGGCGCGCAGCGCCCGGGTGAGCGCGGACAGCTGGTCGAGGTCGGCCACGTTGCGGTCGAACAGCGCGACCGAGCCGAGGCCCGCGGCGAGGTGGCGGCGCAGCCACTCCGGCGGCTCGGTGCCGACGAAGCCGGGCTGCAGGACGGTCAGGGCGTCACGGTGCAGCTGGTCGCTGTCCGGAACGGTGGGAACGAGGATGCTCACGTGGACTCAGCCCTTCACGGCGCCGTCGGTCAGACCGCCGACCGCCTTGCGCTGGAGGAAGACGAACAGGATCAGCACGGGGATGGCGAACATCGTGGACGCGGCCATGGTGGCGCCCCAGTCGTTGCCGAAGGCGGTCTTGAACGACGACAGCCACAGCGGCAGGGTCTTGCCCTCGTCCTTGTTGAGGATCAGGACGAGCGGGAACTCGTTCCACGCCGTGATGAAGCCGAACAGCGAGGTCGACATGAGGCCCGGGGCCAGCAGCGGGAAGATCACCTTCACGAAGGCCTGGGCGCGGGTGCAGCCGTCCACCATGGCCGACTCCTCCAGCTCCTTCGGCACCGCGGCGATGAAGCTGCGCAGCGTCCAGATGGTGAAGGGCAGGACCATCATCATGTAGAAGAGGGTCAGCGGCACCAGGCTGTTCAGCATGTCGTTGTCGCGGGAGATGATGTAGACCGCGATGGTCATGACCTCCCAGGGCGCCATCTGGGCCATCATGATGACCAGCACGAAGGTCTTGCGGCCGCGGAACTTCATCCGGGCGATGGCGAAGGACGCCAGGGTCGCGATCACCAGCGAGCCGAGCACCGCACCGACGGTGACGGTGACGCTGTTGAGGACGTACGTCCAGAAGTTCGGCGCGTTGACCGCGGTGGTGAAGTGCTCGAAGGTCGCGTCGAGCGGGATGAACACCGGCGTCGGGCTGATGATGTCGCTGTTCTGCTTGAACGCGGTCGCGAACATCCAGTAGACGGGGAAGACGAAGAAGACGGCGAGGACGGCCGCGATCACGTTCAGCCAGGTACGTCCGAAGAGAGAGCGCCTCACAGCTCGTCCTCCTGCTTGATCATGATGCGGAAGTAGTACGCCATCAGCACGCCCAGCATCAGGATGGTGAGCACCGCGATCGCGGAGCCGATGCCGTAGTGCTGGCCGGCCGAGCCCTCCAGGAAGGCGTGCACCGGCAGCGTCCGGGTCAGCTTCTCGGGACCGCCGGCATTGACGGCGTACACCTGGGTGAAGGCCTTGAACACCCAGATGACCTCCAGGAAGGTCGTGGCCAGGAAGAACGGCTTCAGGTTCGGGAAGATCACCGCGGTGAAGATCTTGACGGGGCCGGCGCCGTCCATGCGCGCGGCCTCGTAGAGCTCCTTGGGGATGGTGGTCAGACCGGCGTACATGTTGAACGCCACGAACGGGATCGACATCCAGACGATCAGCAGGATGATGATGAAGAACGTCGAGTAGGGGTCGCTGAGCCAGTTGTAGCTGCGCATCGCGTGCCAGCCCAGCTGGTCCAGGATCCAGTTGACGACGCCCCACTGGGAGTCGAACAGCCAGGTGTAGACGGTGGTCGCGGCGACCACCGGCATGGCCCAGGCCAGCAGCAGCGCGATCTGGAGGACCAGCCGCATCTTCTTGCCGAGCTGGTTGAGCAGCAGGCCGATCAGGGTGCCGCCGACCATGATCAGCACCACGTTGATCAGGGTGAAGGCGACCGTCCGGCCGGTGACCGACCAGAACTCCGGGTCGGTCAGCTGCTCCTTGTAGTTGTCGAAGCCGGTCCACTCGGTCAGGTGCAGGACGAGCTGGCGCCTGTTGAGGTTCTGGAACGACAGCAGGACCGTCTTGAGCAGCGGCCAGCCCAGCAGGGCCAGGGTCGCCACGGTGGCCGGCAGCAGCAGCAGGTACGGCGCGAGGCGTGAGCCCAGGCTGGGGCCGCCCGCGGATCTTGCGCCCTTCGGCGCGGAACCGTTCGAGCCGCCACCCGAGGCGCTCTTCCGAAGACTGGTCACGTCAGCCTTCCCTGGTTCCGGGGACTGTGTCTGCACCCGCTCCGAATGCACAGCCATCGTTCTCACTTCCTCACAACCTGGCCCACGACGGACAGGCGTCGCCCACCGACCCCCCGCCGGGGGCCGGTGAGCGACGCCGCTCGGTGCTTACTGCTTCTGGTTGAGCTTCTTGGCGATCTCGTCGTCGTACTTCTTGGCCGTGGAGGCGAAGTCGCCGCCCTGGAGGGCAGCGGTCAGGAACTCCTTGATCGGGTTCGGGTTGTCCTCGACGCTCGCCCAGTTCGGCGTGTTCGGGGTGATCGCACCGACCGCGGCGGCCAGCTGCGCGGCCTTGGCGAAGTCACCGGTGATCTGGCTGTTCAGCGAGGCCTTGTTCGGGATGTTGCCGGCCGCGGCGACGACGCCCTCGTTCTTGTCGTTGAGGGCGATCTTCAGGAAGTCCTTGGCCATGTCGGTGTTCTTGCTCTGCGCGGCGATCGCGAGGTTCGAGCCACCGAGGAACACGCCGGAGGGCTTGTCGGCGGTCTTGCCCGGGAGCGGGAAGAAGCCGATCTTGTCCTTCGGGATGGCCTTCTCGTCCGGGAGCTCCCAGCCGAGGCCGATCATGGTGCCGACGTTGCCCTGGCCGAAGACGTCCTTCTGCTGCGGGGTGGCCTCGTCCTTGTCCTTCGGACCGGTGGCCGAGTAGCCCTGGAGCTTCTTGTAGGTCTCGAAGGCCTTCTGGCTCTCGGGGGAGGACAGGCCGCCGACCCACTTGTCGCCGTCCTTCTTGGCGATCTTGCCACCCTCGCTGGTGAGCAGACCGAAGTAGACGTACCACTCCTGGCCGGGCATGTAGATCGGGTCGACGACGCCCTCGGTGGTCTTCAGCTTCTCCAGGTCGCCGTAGAACTCCTCCAGGGTCTTCGGCGTGTCGGTCAGGCCGGCCTTGGCCCACAGGTCCTTGTTGTACGCGACCACGCGGTTGGTGACGTACCACGGGGCGGCGTACTGCTTGCCGTCCAGGATCGTGGACTCGTTCTGGTTGGCGGCCCAGGAGTCGCCGCCCAGGGCACCCTTGTCCTTGGTGATGTCGAGCAGACCACCCGAGGCGGCGTAGCCGGCGGTCTGGGTGTTGCCGACCTCCAGGACGTCGACCGAGCCCTCCGACAGCGCGGCGGTGACCTTGGCGCCGATGCCGCCCCACTCCTGGGTCGCGAACTCGACCTTCGAACCCGGGTAGGTGGTCTCGAACTCGGTCTTGACCCCGTCGGTCCAGCCCTTCGGGGCCGAGCCGCTCATGGTCCAGACCTTCAGCGTCTTGCCCTTGTACTTGTCGGCCGCGGAGGCGGAGGACGACTTCGAGTCACCCTCGTTCTTCTTGCCGTCCGAGCTGCAAGCCGCCAGGCCGACGACCATTGCTGCGACGCCGACCGCCGCGATGAGCTGACGCTTCACGCCATCCTCCTGAGGGATGCCTGGGTTGCCCCCGTCGGGCGGCAGCGGCAGACCCACACAAAGCGGGGGGAAAGGTGCCGCGGACCCCTTCGAACGGGTGGGGGGATTCATAGGTACCGGTCTAGTGGTGTAGACCAGCTGCCTGGAGCTTGGCCTAGACCAATGGGCCTGTCAACGGCTGTCCGACCGATCTCGACCACCCGTTATCAAGCCGACACCGCACATCGTTCATCGCGTGATGAGGTATTCGTTCCGTAGCCATACATGCAACGATGTGAGCCGTTAACGATGTGGCGGGGCCGCTGAAGCCTCGCGAGAAGCGGGAGAACAGGTCCGATGAGCAGCGACGGGGGATCCACCGCCCAGGTCAACGACCCCGAGGTGAACAGCCTCCCGGCGCAGGCCGGCACCGACCCGACCGCGCGCATCCCCAAGTACTACGGACTGAAGCGGCACCTCCTGCAGCTTACGGAAACCCAGCCCGCCGGCACCCCGGTACCGCCCGAGCGGGCACTGGCCGCCCAGTTCGACACCTCGCGCACCACCGTGCGCCAGGCCCTCCAGGAGCTGGTGGTCGAGGGCCGGCTGGAGCGCATCCAGGGCAAGGGCACCTTCGTCGCCAAGCCCAAGGTCGCCCAGGCCCTCCAGCTGACCTCCTACACCGAGGACATGCGGGCCCAGGGCCTGGAGCCCGCCTCCCGGCTGATCGAGATCGGCTACATCACCGCCGACGACCGGCTCGCCCCGCTGCTCGACATCAAGCCCGGTGGCCGGGTGCTGCGGATCGAACGCCTGCGGCTGGCCAACGGCGACCCGATGGCCATCGAGGTCGCCCACCTGTCCGCCAAGCGCTTCCCGGCCCTGCGCCGCAACCTGGCCAAGCACAACTCGCTGTACGCGGCGCTGCGCGAGGTGTACGGGGTCACCGTGGCCGAGGCCGAGGAGACCATCGAGACCACCCTGGCCAATCCGCGCGAGGCCGGCCTGCTCGGCTCGGACCTCGGCCTGCCGATGCTCCAGCTCTCCCGGCACTCCTTCGACGCGGAGGGCGACCCGGTCGAGTGGGTCCGCTCGATCTACCGCGGCGACCGCTACAAGTTCATCACCCGACTGAAGCGTCCGGAGTAGCCGCACTCCCCCACCGCACCTCCGGGCACCGGCGCACGCGACCCGCGCGCCGGTGCCCTTCGCGTTCCGCGAGGCCGCGTTCACACCCGGGGACGGCGCGTGCGCGCCCGGGGAGGGAGGTGCCCACGCCCCGGGACGACGGCGTGCGCGCCCCGGGGAGAGGGGCGCTCGCGCCGGGAAGGGCGGTGCGCGCCGTTCGCCCGCGCCGTCGCTTTTCCGCCGCCCCGGCGGGGGACATCGGTCGGCTGCGTCCGACTGGCGGGAACTTCGGTCAATCCTGGTGACATGGATCACCCCATGCCCTAGATTGCGCAGCCGTACCGAACTGACTGCCGATCACCGATGGTGCTGCCGGCGGGCCCGTACGGCGCTCGGCGCCGGCCGGGCTGCGGCGCCGACGGGGAACCCTCCGGAGCGGAGCCGAAGATGCCGTCTGATCCCCCCGCCGTCGAACGTGTCATGCCCGAGCCAGCCAGGACACCCGTCCCGGCGGTGACGCCCGAGCGGGTGCTGGCCGGCCTCGCCCTGCTCGTGCCGATCGTCGCGATCCTCTGGGTGTCCTCGTACGACAAGAAGGACCCGGCGGTGGCCGGGATGCCGTTCTTCTACTGGTACCAGCTGCTCTGGGTGCCGTTGTCGGCCGTGTTCACCGTCGCCGCCTACCTGCTGATCAACCGCGACGAGAAGGCCCGCAAGGCGGCCCGGAAGGGCGGTGCGCGATGAAGGACGTCAACGTGCCGGCCCTCGCGGTCTTCGTGCTGTTCTTCGCGCTGGTCACCGTGATGGGCTTCCTCGCCTCGCGCTGGCGGCGCGCGGACGACGCGGCGCACCTGGACGAGTGGGGGCTGGGCGGCCGCAGCTTCGGGACCTGGGTGACCTGGTTCCTGCTCGGCGGCGACCTCTACACCGCGTACACCTTCGTCGCCGTCCCGGCCGCGGTGTACGCGACCGGCGCGGTGGGCTTCTTCGCGGTGCCGTACACGATCATCGCCTACCCGCTGGTCTTCCTCTTCCTGCCCCGGCTCTGGTCGGTCTCCCGGGTGCACGGCTACGTGACCCCGGCCGACTTCGTGCGCGGCCGGTACGGCTCGCGGCCGCTGTCGCTGGTGGTCGCGCTCACCGGCATCCTGGCCACCATGCCGTACATCGCCCTGCAGCTCGTCGGCATCCAGGCCGTGCTGGACGTGCTGGGGGTCGGCGGCGGGCCGAACGCCAACTGGTTCGTCAAGGACCTGCCGCTGTTCATCGCCTTCGGCGTGCTGGCCGCCTACACCTACTCCTCCGGCCTGCGCGCCCCGGCACTGATCGCCTTCGTCAAGGACGCCCTCGTCTACATCGTGATCATCGTCGCGGTGATCTACATCCCGATCCGGCTGGGCGGCTACGGGCACATCTTCGACACGGTCGCGCAGCACTTCAAGGAGACCAAGGGCGGTTCGCTGACCGTCCCCGAGAACAAGCAGTGGACGTACGCGACGCTCGCCCTCGGCTCGGCGATGGCGCTGTTCATGTACCCCCACTCGGTGACCGGCGTGCTGGCCTCCAAGTCCCGCGCCACCGTGCGCCGCAACATGGCGATCATGCCCGCCTACTCGCTGATGCTGGGCCTGCTGGCGCTGCTCGGCTTCATGGCGGTCGCGGCCGGCGTCGGCAAGGGCGTCAAGGGCTACAACTCCCAGCTGTCCGTGCCGCAGCTGTTCGCCGACATGTTCCCGGACTGGTTCACCGGCGTGGCCTTCGCCGCGATCGGCATCGGCGCGCTGGTGCCGGCCGCCATCATGTCCATCGCGGCGGCCAACCTGTTCACCCGCAACGTCTACAAGGAGTGGCTCAAGCCGGCCGCCACCCCCGCGGACGAGACCAGGATCGCCAAGCTGGTCTCGCTGCTGGTCAAGGTCGGAGCGCTGGTCTTCGTCCTCGGCATGGACAAGCAGGCCGCGATCAACCTCCAGCTGCTGGGCGGCCTGTGGATCCTGCAGACCTTCGTGGCGATCGTCGGCGGCCTGTTCACCCGCTGGTTCCACCACTGGGCGCTGTTCGCCGGCTGGGCGGCCGGCATGGTCTACGGCACCTGGAAGGCCTACGGCATCGCCAGCCCGGCCACCAAGCACTTCGGCGGCAACGCGGCCGCGATCCCCGGCATCGGCGAGATCGGCTACATCGGCCTGACCGCCTTCGCGCTCAACCTGATCGTCGCGGTGGCCCTTACCCTGGTGCTGAGGGCGGTCAACGCGCCGGACGGCCCGGACGAGACCAAGCCGTCCGACTACAGCGCCGAAGCCGGCGACGAAGAGCTGAAGAACGCGCCGGAGCCTGTAGCGGCGCACTGATTCGCGCGGTACGCGCCCTGTGATCGCGCCGCCTTCTCCGTGAACACTGGAGAAGGCGGCGCGATCATATGTATGAACAGGCGTGCACGCCGGGCACCACCAGACCGGACCGGCATCCGGCCGGAACCTGATCGACCACGGGGAGCTCGCGGCCATGGCAGAACTCGGCACCACCCTCAACGGCCAGCACCAGTCCGCCCAGAACCAGCACCACCACGTCGACACGCAGGGCCCGCACGGCACCGGCCAGGGCCAGCACACCGGCGCCCAGGGGCAGCACGGCGCAGGCCACGGACAGCAGCACGGCACGGGCACCGGGCAGCACGCCCCCGGCCACCGGCCCGCGGCGGCCGGCCGGCTGCCGTCCGTGCTGATCGCCACCCGGCACGGCGAGTCCACCGCCAACGTCGAGTTCCAACTGGCCGAGGCCGCCGGAGCGCTCAGCGTGCCGATCAGCTGCCGCGACGCCGACATCCCGCTGTCGCTGCACGGCCGGCAGCAGGCCCAGGCGCTCGGCCACTGGTGGGCCGCCCTGCCCAGCGCCGACCGCCCCCGCAGCGTCTGGTGCTCGCCGTACGTGCGCACCGCCGAAACCGCCCGGATCGCGCTCGCCCAGGCCGCCGGGCTCGGCGCCGTCCCCGTCACCCTGGCCGTCCGGTACGACGAGCGGCTGCGCGACCGCGAACTCGGCGTCCTGGAGATGCTGCCGAAGGCCGCGATCGAGGCCAAGCACCCGGAGGAGGCGGCCCGGCGGCGCAAGATGGGCGAGCTGTACTACCGCCCGCCCGGCGGCGAGTCCTGGGCCGACGTCGCCCTGCGGGTGCGCAGCCTGCTGCGGGACCTCTGCGAGGAGGAAGCCGGACGGCCCGTCCTGCTGGTCGCGCACGACTGCACGGTGCTGATGCTCCGCTACGCCCTCGACCGGCTCACCGAGGAGCAGCTCACCGCGCTCGGGCCGGTGCACAACTGCTCCACCAGCCTCTGGCGGGCCCAGGACGGGCGGCTGCGGCCGGACGGCTGGAACGGGGTCGGGCACCTGGCGTTCGGGGAGGACTGACGGACGGCCGCGCGCTCGTTCGACCCCGGAGGAGCACCCCCCACCGGGCTCCGGCACACTGGCCCGATGGACTTCCTCATCCGCCAGGCCCTCCCCGAGGACCTCACCGACGCCGGCCGGATCACCGTCGAGGCCTTCGTCGGCGACGGCTTCACCAACCCCGCGAGCGGCTACGTCGACCTGCTGCGCGACGCCGAACGACGGGCCCGGGAGGCCGAGCTGCTGGTCGCCGTCGACGCGGCCGGAGCGGGCGTGCTCGGCTGCGTGACCTTCGCGGTCGGCGGCACCGAGTGGGCGGACATCGCCACCCCGCGCGAGGGAGAGATCCGGATGCTCGCCACCGCCCCCGCCGCCCGCGGCCGCGGCGTCGGCGAGGCCCTGGTCCGCGCCGCCGTCACCCGCAGCCGCGAACTCGACCTGGCCGGCATGGCCTTCTCCACCCGCCCGGAGATGACCACCGCCCACCGCATATACGAGCGGATCGGCTTCCGCCGCACCCCCGAGCGCGACTGGGCCCCGTACCCGGGCATGGACCTGATGGTCTACACCATGGCCTTCCAGGAGGGCTTCTGAGCGCCCGTCACGGCCTCTTGTCGTACCCGGGCGCCACGTAGACGGTGTACCGGCCGTGCTTCCCGCTCGTCACCACGGTGACCACGCGGTACCCGGCGGCCTTCAGGGTGGGCTGGATCGCCTTGTCGATGGCCCCGGTCTGGGTGAAGTCCAGGACCACGACCTTCCACTCGTGGGCCTGGATGCCGGCCTGGATCGCGGGCACGCCGTTCTGCATCTCGCCGGTGTCCGGGTTCCGGCGGAAGACGGCCACCAGGTCGTGCCACTGCTGCCAGTTGCTCTGCTTGCGCAGGTAGTACGCGGGGACGTTGTAGTTCTCGACCAGGTACCGGTCGTCGCCCTTGACGATGTACGGCTCCAGGGCGGCGACGAACTCCTTCGAGTTCGACCACTCGCCGTTCATCTCCCGGCCCTGGGCCGCGCCCACCCAGGCGAGCGGTCCGACCACCAGGGCCGCGGCCGCCACCCCGGCCACCAGGTGCAGCCGTCCCTTCAGCCACAGCACCGTCCGGGCCAGGACCAGGCCCACCACGACGCAGGAGAACCAGGCGCCGAAGTCGACGTGCTTCTGCAGCGACAGCCAGGTGTGGATGCGGATCTGGTTCACCGGCGCCATCAGTCCCGCCAGCAGCAGGAGCAGCGCCAGCCAGAACTCGGGCCAGGCCGCACCACCGCGCCGCCGCGCCCGCACCAGCTGCACCAGCACCCCGGCCAGGGCGACCACCAGCAGCGGGCCCACCCAGCGGGCGGCCTCCGAGGCCACGTAGGAGTACGCGTCGTGGCCCGGGGCGCGCTTGAGCGTGGTGTGGTTGAAGCCGTTGACGTACTTCTCGCCGGCCGCCAGCGCTGCCGCTCCGACCGCCACCACGAAGGTCAGCAGGACCAGCAGCCCGCGCCGCCAGGCGTGCCAGCGGCGCAGCGACCCGTGCGGCCCGGCCAGCACCGCGATGCCCGCCACCACCGGCACCCACAGCAGCGCGGCGTACTTGGTGGCGCCGGCCAGGGCCAGCAGCAGCCCGGAGGCGACCAGGCTCGGGTAGCCGCCGCCCGTGGTCAGCCGCACCGCGAAGTACCCGGCCCAGGCGAGGACCGCCAGCGCCATCGCGTCGTAGGTGGCCAGGCCGCCGAGGAACTGGGTGGGGCCGAGCGCGACGAAGGCGGCCGCCGCGCAGAACGCCGCGAGCGAGCCGTGCAGCCGCCGGGTGGCCAGGTGGACGGCCGCGGTGGCGGAGAGCATGAACGCCAGGCTCAGCAGCCGGGCGCCGTTGAGCCCGCCGAGGTGGTCCGCGACGGCCACCACCACCGGATAGATCAGCGGCGAACCGGAGAAGAAGGTCTCGTACGTCGCCACGGGGGCGCCGTGCCGCAGGTGCGCGATCTCCTGGTAGCCCGCGTAGATGTAGGTGCCCTCGTCGATGAAGGCGGTGTTGCTGAGGATCAGGTGGTACGAGAGCGCTGCCTGGACCAGCAGCACGGCCGCCAGCGGCAGCCAGTCCGCCCGCAGGGCGGGCCGGGCCGGGTGCGGTACCCGGGGCAGCCCCGGCTTGCGACGGCGCCGGTCTGCCGCCGGGTAGGCCTGCCCCGGCCCGGTGGCCGCCCGATCACGCTCACCGAGGGCCGCCCCGGCCGGCCTGGCCACGCCGAGGACGGGCTTCCGGGTGGACTCGGGCCGGATCCAGCGGCCGTCCGCGCTCATCAGTACTGCTCCTCATCTGGGACTTCGCATCCGGCCGCCGGGGCCGCGCGCCCCTGGGCGTGCTTCGGCCGCCGCCCCGCACTGCCGGGGGCGGCGGCCGGACGTTCACCAGGGCCGGTCGGCCCTGCGGCGGGTCCTGCTGGTCGTCCTCACCGGAACCGGACCGCTGGACCCGCGCCGGACGGGCTCAGCCGCCGAGCCAGGCGCCGGTCGGCGCGATGGACGGCGGCGAGCTCGGCCCCGCCACGATCTTGACGATGTCGGCCTCGGGCAGCATCTGGTCCCACACCTGGACGTCGGCGACCGCGCCGTGCCAGGGGTCGGCCCACTGCGAGTTGGAGCTCAGCCGGCCGACCTGGAGGGTGTTGGTGCCGCTCGGCTGAACCCCCGCCGACTTCGCCGAGGACTGCGCGGCGCCGTTGACGAACAGGGTGATCTGACCGGACGGATCGTCGTACACGCCGGTCAGCATCACCCACTGGTTGACCGTCGCATCGCCCTTGGACCACGCGATCGCCGAACCACCGCCCGGCATCTGAACCTTGAAGTACCACTGGTCGTGACCGTTGTTGCCGGCCCGGCCGATCGACCACGCGTAGTACTGGCCGTCGCCCTGGCTGACCGCGCTGCGGTTGCCGTTGGGCACGTCCACCAGCACCCGCGCGGAGACGGTGAAGCTCTTGCTCACGTCGACGACCGGCGTGGACGTCGAGGCGAACGAGTCCTGGCCGCTGGGCAGTTTGAGGACCTGGCCGGAGAAGCCGGCCATCGTCCCCTGCTTGGCGTCGGCCCCCAGGTTGAGCGCGGCCGGTCCCTTCTTGGCGGGCAGCGAGCCGACGGTCGGCGGGCTGTCGATGCCCTTGACCGGCGGCGCGCCCGTCTGACCCGACGGCCCGGAGGCCGTCGGGCTCGGCGTGCCGGTGCTGTGGGCCACCGGCTTCTCGTCCTTGCCGCGCTGGTAGTACCAGTACCCGCCGCCACCGGCGGCGGCGACCACCACCACGGCGGTCACCGCGCCGATCAGCTTGAGCCTGCGGCCGCGCTTGGCGGACTGCTCGTTGCGGTCGGCCAGCGCCTCCCAGTCCGGTGTGGCGGACGAGGGAGCCGGTACGCCCGCCGGGGGCGCCGGCGGCTGGAATCCGCCCTGCTGCTGCCAGTGCGCCACCGGCTGGGCCGGCTGCGGGCCGGGCGGGAAGGGCTGCCGGCCAGGCGGCGGGGCCGGCGCCTGCGGCTGCGGCTGGACGGGCTGCGCCTGCTGTGGCGCCACCGGACCGGGCCGCACCGGCCCCGGCGTCACCGGGGCGGGCCCGCCGCCCGGATGCGGCACCGGCGGCACCGGCTGCGGGACCGGATGCGGCGTCATCTGCTGGGGCTGCGCTGGCGCAGCGGGCGGCGGCCCGTAGCCGGACGCGGGGCCGAATGCTCCGCTCGGGGGCCGCGGTGGCACACCGGTGGCCGGAGCGGCCCCCCCGGCCGGTGCCTGCTGCGGTGGCGTGGGGGGCTGCCCCGGCTCGCCACTCGGTACCGGTCGATCGCTCATGGCCCGAATGCTAGGGCATCCGCCCCGACACGCCCATGGGGGGTGCGCGGACGAAACGTCAACGCGCCTGCGGCTTCCCGCGGGGGACGACCACTCACGCGACGCCGTTGTACGGCAGCTTCCAGCGCTGCGAAACGGTGTCCGCGCACGGCCGCAGGAGCACCGCCGTGCCCTCCGCGAGCGCCCCGCCCGCGGTTCCCAGGCACAGCCCGGTGTCCTGGTGCTTCAGCCGCTGCCCCGGGGCGGTGACCCAGCGCTGCGCCGAACCTCCGGTGCACTCGGCCAGCGTCACCGAGGAGCGGTCGCCGGCCGGCGCCAGGCAGGCCGCTCCGCCGCGCAGCGAGCCGTCGTTGCCCACCGTCCACCCGGTCGAGACGGCCTGGTCGCCGCAGGACCCGACGGTCACCGGAGCACCGGCCGTCCCGCCTCCGCCGTGCCGCAGACAGATCCCCGGGGCGCCCGCCGGCACCTCGCCGGACGGCAGCCCGACCCGGTTGTGGAAGGCGAAGGAGTTGCTGCGCAGGCCCGTTCCGCCGCTCCAGACCTCGAAGCCCGCCTGCACCCGGCACAGGTAGGAGCCCTTGGGGACGTAGCCGCGCGCCATCGCGTCGGCGGTGAGCAGCCTCAGGTTCAGCCCGCGGGTGGTGTGGGTGGGGACCGTGCGGACGTAGCTGATCACGCTGTGCGGGCCGGTGATCGGCGCCTGGTACACGTGGTAGTTCGCGTCCCCGAACGGCAGGGCGTCCGCCACCTTGTCCCCGGCGGGCCGCACATTGTCGGTGGCGTCCAGCCAGATCATCACCTCGGCGCTCTCCCCCGGGAGGCAGTTGTCCGGGCTGGAGCCGTACCAGAGGTCGAAGGAGAGGTTGAAGGAGCCGCTCACCCGGCCGTTGGCGTCCCAGTCCACGGTGGCATCGCCGAGCGCGCTGACCGGCACCGGCAGGCCACTCGCCCCCGGAGCGGTGGAGACGTTGGGGTAGGCGCCCGGGGCCAGCGGGTTCTTCGGGACGAAGTCGTCGGTCCGGGACAGCGTGAACCCGCTGTCCCCGACCGGGTCCACGCAGACCGTGCCGGCGGTGTTCCACGGGTTCGGTTCGAGGACCTTCGCGCCGCCGTCCATCGCCAGCTTGGGGAACGGCTCCCGGACGGTCGAACACAGGCCCGGCGCCCCCGTCGTGGCGGCCGGCGGCTCCACCGCTCCGACCTCTCCGCTGCACCCGGCCAGCAGCGCGGCGACCGCACCGAACGCGGCGACCGCCCACAGGCCGCGGCCCAGGCGCCCGGCTCTGCCGTCCTCGATGACCATCGCTCTCCCCGAACCGTCCGAACCGTCCTCGTCCGCCGAGCGGACAACCGTACACAAGCGCTCCGGCCGCACCTTCGTTCGCATCACGATCGGAACTCGATATCGGTTCCGGATGGGCGTCCGAAGAGGGGGGAGCGAACTCCGTGCGATCGGTCCCGTACGATCCTGGCGTCCCCCTGTCGCCCGATTCACAACGGCCGCTGCCCGGGGACGGTTCAGATCAGTACGGCTTTCGGGGGAGTAGAGCACGTGACTGTCACCGAGCGCGCGCGACTCGCGGGAAGCGGTCAGCCGCCGGCCTCACGACGCCGGAGCCGGCGCGACCCGGCCGCCCGCAACCGGTGGGGCCTGCTCCCCCAGCCCCCGGACAACACGGAGAAGTACCTCTACGCCCGCACCAACCTGTGGGTGCTGACCTGCTTCTCGCTCATCAGCTTCGCCTGCATGGTGGCCAGCGAGATCGGCCTGCTGAGCGCGACGCCGTGGTTCCTCTTCTTCATACCGCCGCTCGCCTTCACCATCGTCTACTACCTGATCTCCCGCTGGGTGCACGGCTTCAACGAGACCTTCGACCTCGGCGCCCACCGCGCCCTCGTCAAGTCCTGGCAGCCCGAGCGCCATCCGACCGTCGACGTCTTCCTGCCCGTCGCCGGCGAGCCGATCGAGGTGCTCCACAACACCTGGACCCACGTCGCCCGGCTGCGCGACCAGTACCCGGGCGAGGTCACCCCGTACGTCCTCGACGACAGCAACAGCCCCCAGCTCGCGCAGATGGCCGTCGACTTCGGGTTCGTGTACGGCACCCGCGACAAGCTCGGCTGGTTCAAGAAGGCCGGCAACCTCCAGTTCGGCTTCCGCAACTCCGACAGCGACTACATCCTCATCCTGGACGCCGACTTCGCGCCCCGGCCGGACCTGCTGAACGAGATGCTCCCCTACATGGAGGCCGACCCGCGCCTCGGCATCGTCCAGTCCCCGCAGTTCTTCCGCATCATGGACTCGCAGAACTGGATCGAACGCGGCGCCGGCGCCGTCCAGGAACTGTTCTACCGGACCGTCCAGGTCTCCCGGCAGCGCAACGACGGCGCCATCTGCGTGGGCAGTTGCGCGGTGTACCGGCGCGCGGCGCTGGAGGAGAACGGCGGCACCACGCTGATCGGCCACTCCGAGGACGTGCACACCGGGTTCGACCTGCGCCGGCTCGGCTGGGACCTCCAGTACATACCCGTCGCGCTGGCCACCGGCGTCTGCCCGGACAACGTCGGCGGTTTCTTCAACCAGCAGTACCGCTGGTGCACCGGCTCGATGAGCCTGCTCGGCAGCAAGAAGTTCTGGCAGACCAAGCTGCGGCCGATCACCCGGGCCTGCTACCTGTCCGGCTTCTTCTACTACATCCACACGGCGCTGTTCACCGTCGTCTCACCCCTCATACCGATCGTCCTGCTGCTCGCCCGCCCCGACCTGATCCGCTGGGAGAACACCGCTCTGGTGCTGCCCGGCCTGCTCTACGCGACCGTCATATTCCCGCTCTGGCACCGCAATCCCTACCGGCTGGAGGCCTGGGCCGCCCGCATGATGTACGGCTGGGCGCACGTCTTCGCCATCTGGGACATCGTGCGCCGCAACCGGATGGCCTGGCAGCCGACCGGCTCCGACGGCGCCAAGCGGAACAAGACCCGCCGGTTCTGGATCGGCGTCATTGCCTGGGGCGGAGGAACGGCCCTGCTCTGGGTGCTGTTGAGCATCTGGCGGATGCTCACCATGGGCCCCCTGAACTTCGCCCTCGTCCTCGCCTCCGGCCTCTTCTACGCCACCATCGTGGGCCGGGTCCTCGTCCAGCCGCGTCCCACGGAAGCAGTGTGATCGCCATGACCGCCCACCCCGGACGGGCTGACCGGCTCCGTCGGCGGCTGGCGCTCCCGCTGCTGGCCGCCGCCGGCCTGCTGCTCACCACCGCGTGCGGCCCCGAGGACCCCGGCTTCGCGATGCAGCGGGACCTCGCCCGGACCGCCCCCACCGCGGCCCCCGGCGCCTCCGGGGGCCCCGGCGGCACCGCACCGGCCGCGCCCGCCCAGCCCAAGGCCCTGCCGACCGGCGTCCCGTACGACGTCACGCCGCTGCTCAAGCCGGACCGCAAGTACCTCGGCGCCGCCCTGCCCGACGTCCCCGCCACGATGGACGCGCTGCCCGGTTACAGTTCCGCGATCGGCAAGCAGCCCAACGTCCTGGAGTACTACGCCTACTGGAAGGGCGGCTTCGACACCGCCGGCGTGCGCCGGATCTACGAGGCCGGAGCGCTGCCCTTCATGGCCTGGGAGCCGCACGACCGCTCGCTCGCCTCCATCGCGGCCGGCGACACCGACGACTACGTGCGCGGCGTCGCCAAGTCCGTGGCCAAGCTCAACCTGCCGATCGCCATCAGCATCGCCCACGAGATGAACGGCGACTGGTACCCGTGGGGCCGCCAGGCCGCCACCCCCGAGGACTTCGTGGCCGCCTGGCGCCACGTCCACGACATCTTCGACCAGGCCGGCGCCACCAACGTGATCTGGGTCTGGAGCCCCAACATCATCGACCCCGCGCCCAACACCCGCCTGCAGCCGTACTACCCCGGCGACACCTACGTCGACTGGGCCGGCATGACCGGCTACTTCACCCGCACCGGGCCGAAGACCTTCGAGACCCTCTACGGGCCCACCATGGCCGAGATCCGCACCTTCTGCGCCAAGCCCTTCTTCATCAGCGAGACCGCGTCCGAGCAGGGCAAGCGCCAGCAGGCCGACATCGACCAGCTGTTCTCCGGGCTGGAGGCGCACGACGACATCATCGGCTTCGTCTGGTTCAACATCGTCAAACGGGCGGACTGGCGGGTCGAGGCCGTCCCGGACACCCTCGCCGCGTTCAAACAGCGCGTGTCCGACCCCCGTTACGGCTTCGACATCCGGAACCCCCGATGAGCACTGAGTCCGAGTTCCCCCCCGTCCCGACCAGCCGCTCCGCCCACGGCCCGACGGCCGGTCCGGAACCGGACCCCGCCGAGCACCGCGCGGCCGTGGCGGTGGACAACCCCGACGGCATCGAGCTGGCCCCGTACACCATCCCGCCGGTCCCCGCGATCGGCTGGGACCCGGGCAGCAGCCCCCGGCGCCGCTGGATCGCCCGCGGCCTGCTGGGCGCCGTCCTGACCGTCCAGGCCGCGCTCTCGCTGCGGCTGCTGGCCGCCGCGCACCCCGACGAGGCCGCCGCCATGGTCGCCGGCCGCCAGCAGCTGGCCCACCTGCTGCACGGCACCCCGGTCACCACCGACCTGGTCGACCGGGTGCACGGATCGCCCTGGCTCTACCCGCCGCTGGCCGGCGCCGCCGCCGACGCCAACGGCATCTGGGGCACCCGGCTGCTCAGTCTCGGCTTCGCACTGATCACCACGATGCTGCTGTACGCGCTGACCAGGCGTCTGTTCAACGAGCGGGTCGCCATCTGCGCGATCGCCGTGTACGCCGTCCTCCAGTCCACCGTCGTCGTCGGCTTCTACGCCGCGCCCGAGTCCCTCGCCGTCCTGCTGATCGCCCTCGCGGCCTGGACCACGGTGTTCACCGCCCACCGCCATCCGGCCCTGGCCCTGCTCGCCGCCCCACCCGCGGCACTGGCCTGCGCCGTGGCCTACTCCGCGGCCTTCGCCGTCCCCGCGCTGGTCGCCCTCGCGTTCGCCGCCGCCCGGCCGCACCACCGGCCCGGCCCGGCCGCCGTGCGCGCGCTGCTGTCGGCCGCCGCCACCCTCGTCCTGCTGCTCCCGTACGGCACCCTCGGCGCGGTCGCGGGGTGGTCGCCCTCGCGCGGCAACGCGCCCGGCCCGGCCGGCCCGATCCTGCTCGGCACGCTCCAGTGGGCCGGCCTGTTCACCGTCCTCGCCGTCGCCGGCACCGTCGCCTACGCGCGCCGCGAGCAGATGAACGAGCACGACGCGCCGGAGAAGGACGCCGTCCCCACCACCCGGGGGCAGCGCGCCCTGCTCGGGGCCGTCCTGACCGTCACCGCCCTGCTGATCCCCGCCGCCCACCTGTGGACCGGCACCTCCGGCGCGCTGTTCCGCCACCTCGGCTACGGCATGCTGCTCGCCGCCCCGCTCGCCGGGGTCGGCCTGACCCGGCTGGTCGGCGCCCACTTCCGCCACCCCCAGCTGGGCATCCTGGTCTGGGTCGCGCTGCTCGCGCTCGGCATGGAGCAGTCCGCCCTGCGCTACCAGAACGGGCCCGACTCCGGCCGCCTGCTGGCCGTTCTGAGGGCCCACACCGAGCCCCAGGGGCGCTATCTCACCGAGGTCGACGGCCTGGCCGAGTACTACCTCGGCAGCGTCTCCGAACCCGCGCAGTGGATCTCGACGCGGGCCGGCACGGAGTACCGCGACGGCGGCGGGGTGCAGCACCACGGGGACGACGGCAGTGTGGCCGCGATCCGGGACGGCTGGTTCACCATGGTCGTCCTGGACAGCACCGCGCCGAGGGGCACCGACCGGGCCCTGAGCGAGGCCCTGGCCGCCGCCGGACACTACCGGCTGGTCGCCCAGTTCACCTCGCCGACCGGTGATTCGAGCACGTACAAGGTCTATCTCAAGCACTGACCGGCTGTCCGGCCCACGCACACCCGCGACACGACAGGCACAACATATGGTGCCGCCACAGTCTGGCGGCACTACATGTATGCTCGCTTCTGCTGTCGATGCAGGGGAACCCGGTGCGAATCCGGGACTGCCCCGCAGCGGTGAGCGGGCGGCTCCAGCAGCCGCACCCCGCGAGTCCGAGTACCTGCCGACGGCGTGCGCCACGGCCCTCCCGCAGAGGCCGCGCCGGCACGAGCAGTACCCCTCCGGGCCTCGCGGGCGGGCCGGGGAGTCACCTCGCGCGACGCTTTTTGCGTTCGCGCCGTGCTCCCCTGCCCAGATCGGCCCGGTGGCCCCCGAGCACCGCCGCCGATCGCCGCCAGGAGAGAGCGCCTTGACCACCGCTGCCTCAGCCACCCTGCCCGCCCAGGGCTCCGGTACCGCCTTCACCGACCCGACGGTCTCCGACCCCGGGGGCGCGCTGCTGCGGCTGCTCACCGACCGCAGCACCGACCTCACCGAGGTCGACCCCGGCCATGTCGCCGCCGCCGCACTGCGCGGCCGCCACGCCGGCTCGGACTTCGCCGAGCTGCGCGGGCTGGCCGTGGACGCCGCCGCGTCGATGATCGCCGAGGACCCCCAGTACTCGAAGCTGGCCGCCCGCCTGCTCGCGCTGGAGATCGTCGACGAGGCGAACAGCCAGGGCTCGGTGTCCTTCTCCGCCTCGATCGCCGTCGGCCACGCCGAGGGCCTGATCGGCGACACCACCGCCGCGTTCGTCGCCAAGCACGCCGCCGCCCTGGACGCGCTGATCGACCCCTCGGGCGACGACCGCTTCGAGTACTTCGGCCTGCGCACCGTGCAGTCCCGCTACCTGCTGCGCCACCCGATCACCCGCAAGGTGATCGAGACCCCGCAGCACTTCCTGCTCCGCGTCGCCTGCGGCCTGGCGGTCGGCGACAGCGAGCAGTCGGTGCGCGAGGTGGCCGAGCTGTACGGCCTGATGAGCCGCCTGGAGTACCTGACCTCCTCGCCGACGCTCTTCAACTCCGGCACCCGCCACCCGCAGATGTCGAGCTGCTACCTGCTCGACTCGCCGCTGGACAACCTGGACTCGATCTACAACCGCTACGCGCAGATCGCCCGCCTGTCCAAGCACGCCGGCGGCATCGGCCTGTCCTACTCGCGCATCCGCTCGCGCGGCAGCCTGATCCGCGGCACCAACGGCAAGTCCAACGGCATCGTGCCGTTCCTGCGCACCCTCGACTCCTCGGTCGCCGCCGTCAACCAGGGCGGCCGCCGCAAGGGCGCGGCCTGCGTCTACCTGGAGACCTGGCACGCCGACATCGAGGAGTTCCTGGAGCTCCGCGACAACACCGGTGAAGAGGCGCGCCGCACCCACAACCTCAACCTGGCCCACTGGATCCCGGACGAGTTCATGCGCCGGGTCAACGCCAACCAGGACTGGTCGCTGTTCTCCCCGGCCGACGTGCCCGAGCTGGTCGACCTGTGGGGCGCCGACTTCGACGAGGCCTACCGCAAGGCCGAGCTGGCCGGCAAGGCCGTCCGCACCATCCCGGCGCAGACCCTGTACGCCCGCATGATGCGCACCCTGGCACAGACCGGCAACGGCTGGATGACCTTCAAGGACGCCTCCAACCGCGCCGCCAACCAGACCGCCCTGCCGGGCCGCACCGTGCACTCCTCCAACCTGTGCACGGAGATCCTGGAGGTCACGGACGACTCCGAGACCGCCGTCTGCAACCTGGGCTCGGTCAACCTGGGCGCCCACGTCGCCCCGGGCGCCACGGCCGCCGACCTGATCGGCGCCATGGACTGGGAGCGGCTGGACGCCACCGTGCGCACCGCCGTCACCTTCCTCGACCGCGTGGTGGACATCAACTTCTACCCGACCACCGAGGCGGGCACCTCCAACTCCCGCTGGCGGCCGGTCGGCCTCGGCGTGATGGGCCTCCAGGACGTCTTCTTCCAGCTGCGGATCGACTTCGACTCCGCCGAGGCGAAGGTCCTCTCCACCCTCATCGCCGAGCGCATCATGCTCACCGCCTACGAGCGCTCCGCCGACCTGGCCGAGCAGCTCGGCCGCCACGAGGCGTACGGCGAGACCCGCGCCGCCCGCGGCGAGCTGCACATCGACCACTTCCCGACGGCCGCCCCGCAGTGGGCCGACCGCTGGACGGCGCTGCGCGCCCGGATCGCCGAGACCGGCCTGCGCAACTCGCTGCTGCTGGCCATCGCGCCGACCGCGACCATCGCCTCCATCGCCGGCGTCTACGAGTGCATCGAGCCGCAGGTGTCCAACCTGTTCAAGCGCGAGACGCTGTCCGGCGAGTTCCTCCAGGTCAACCCGTACCTGGTGCGCGAGCTCAAGGAGCTCGGCGTCTGGGACCAGCAGACCCGCGACGCCCTGCGCGACGCCAACGGCTCCGTCCAGGAGCTCAACTGGCTGCCCGCCGAGGTGCGTTCGCTGTACCGCACCGCGTGGGAGCTGCCGCAGCGCGCGCTGATCGACCTGGCCGCGGCCCGCATGCCGTACCTGGACCAGAGCCAGTCCCTGAACCTGTTCATGGCGGCGCCGACCATCGGCAAGCTCAGCTCGATGTACGCCTACGCGTGGAAGGTCGGTCTGAAGACCACCTACTACCTGCGTTCGCGCCCGGCCACCCGCATCGCCCAGGCCGCGTCCGGCACCGCCCGTGCCGCCGCGCCGGCGCCGGTGCCCGTGAACACCCCCTCCCTCACCCCGGAGCAGGAAGCCGCCATCGCCTGCTCCCTGGAGAACCCCGAGTCCTGCGAGGCCTGCCAGTAATGTCCGACGACCGCCAGAAGATGCTGCTCGACCCCGGCTTCGAGCTGACCCTGCGCCCGATGCGCTACCCGTCGTTCTACGACCGGTACCGGGACGCCATCAAGAACACCTGGACCGTCGAGGAGGTGGACCTGCACTCCGACGTCGCCGACCTGGCGAAGCTCAGCGAGGGCGAGCGCCACCTCATCGGGCGACT
Organism: Kitasatospora sp. NPDC036755; assembly: GCF_040636595.1. Lineage (NCBI taxonomy): Bacteria > Bacillati > Actinomycetota > Actinomycetes > Kitasatosporales > Streptomycetaceae > Kitasatospora > Kitasatospora sp. NPDC036755. Next base: position 11,872 of record NZ_JBEZUT010000019.1, on the reverse strand, counting down.
GGTCGCGTTCTTCGCCACCGGTGACTCGATCGTCTCCAACAACGTGGTGCTGAGCCTCTACAAGCACATCAACTCCCCGGAGGCGCGGCTGTACCTGTCGCGCCAGCTGTTCGAGGAGGCCGTGCACGTCCAGTTCTACCTGACGCTGCTCGACACGTACCTGCCCGACCCGGAGGACCGCAACGCGGCCTTCGCCGCGGTGGAGAACATCCCCTCCATCCGCCAGAAGGCGCAGTTCTGCTTCAAGTACATGAACGCGGTCGACCACATCGAGTCGCTGCAGACCAAGGAGGACCGCCGCGCGTTCCTCCTGAACCTGATCTGCTTCGCGGCCTGTGTGGAAGGTCTCTTCTTCTACGGCGCGTTCGCCTACGTGTACTGGTTCCGCAGCCGCGGCCTGCTGCACGGCCTGGCGACCGGCACCAACTGGGTGTTCCGCGACGAGTCCATGCACATGGACTTCGCGATGTCGGTGGTCGACACCGTCCGCGAGGAGGAGCCCGACCTCTTCGACGACGAGATGGCCAAGCAGGTCACGGAGATGCTGGAGGAGGCCGTCGAGGCCGAGCTCCAGTTCGCCCAGGACCTCTGCGGCGACGGCCTGCCCGGCATGAACACCGCGTCCATGCGCGAGTACCTGCAGGCCGTAGCCGACCAGCGCCTCGCGCGGCTCGGCCTGCCGATCCGCTACGGGTCGACCAACCCGTTCGGCTTCATGGAGCTCCAGAACGTCCAGGAGCTGACCAACTTCTTCGAGCGCCGGGTGTCGGCGTACCAGGTCGCCGTCGAGGGCACCGTCGCCTTCGACGACGACTTCTAATCCACAGATACGACAGGGGTGCCCCGCACGGCCACAGCCGTGCGGGGCACCCCTGTTTGATCAGTCGGTCGGAAACTCCCCGGACTTGATCCCGGAGAGGAAGGACGACCAGGCACCGGCCGGGAAGAGCAGCGCCGGCCCGCCCGGGTCCTTCGAGTCCCGGACAGCCATTCCGCCCGGGACCAGCCGACGGGTCTCCACGCAGTCGTTCGCCTGAGCGCTGAAACTGCTCTTGAACCAGCCCCGAACAGCGATCTCCGGTACGACCATCGCGCTCACACCCCTGTCTGGTCCCGCACTCACGTCTCCGCTGCAATTTCCGCGATCATATCCAGCGATTTCGCCGGATCCAGGGCCGCCGACCGGAGGTACTCGAAGACCAGTCCGTAACCGTCCAGCTCCACCTGGTTCTCCAGGTAATGGCTGCTCGTCAGCGTCTCCAAGAAGACCGCCCCGGGGTTCGGAGAGTCCGTGAACCCGAACATCACGAAGGCTCCGCACGCACCAGCCGTCGCACCTACCTCCAGCGGCACCACCTGCAAGGTCACAGTGGGCATTTGAGCAGCTATGGCCAGGTGCTCCAGCTGCGCTCGTTGGACTTTCCTGCCTCCGACCGGGCACCTGAGCGCTGGTTCCCAGATGATCGCCCAGAATCTGGCCGGTTCGGCCTTGGAGAGGACTTCCTTCCGTTCCATCCGGATCTCGACCAGCTGGTCGATGCGCTCCGGGCGAACGGCAGCCGGGTTGGCCTCCAACACCGCGCGTGCATAGTGCTCGGTCTGCAACAGGCCCGGCACCACCATGGATTGCCAGGTACGGATGTACCGGGCATCTCCTTCCAGCCCGAGGAAGTCGGCGTATGCCGGCGGAATCGTGTCGCCGTAGTCGTGCCACCAGCCGCGCTTCTTGCTGTCCCGGGCCAGTACCTCAAGAGCGTCGCGCTCCACCTCCGCCGAGACCGGCCGGGGCCTGTTCCTCGTCCAACAGCTGGCCACCCAGTGGGGCTGCTGCCCGTGCAAGGGTGGCGTCGGGAAGTTCGTCTGGTGCCACGTCTCCCCCGAGGCGGACGCCGCGTGACCGCCGTCCGGGCCGGGATCGCCGGCGTCATGCTCCCCACCGACTTCCCCAGCCTCGACCACGCCCTTCCCGTCCTCTGGGAGCGCGTCCGCAAGCTCCCCATCCGGGAGGCCCACCGGGACTTCATCCGGATCTGCATCGGTCCGGGCGGCGGCCAGGGCATCGCCACCTGCCTCTCCCGCAACGACAGCTGGAGCGTCACCCTCTACGTCGGCGAGATGGCCGACTGGACCTCCCACCTGATCACCATCACCACCGCCGCCCCGCAGCCCTGAACTCCCCAGTCCCCGCCCGGCGTTCACGCCGGGCGGGGACGGCCCGACCGCCTTCCCGTTCTGGAAAGATCAGGTTCTTGACCCTGGGAAGGTGGGATCGGGAGCATCGAGCGAGACAGGAACCTCTCGCGACTGGAGGCACATGATGCTGCGTAGGCTGGCGGGGGAAGGGTCCTGCAAGAACGGCAACTGCCCAACCCTGTGGGGCACCGAGAACGCGGACTACGGGGTCCAGGGATACGTGATCACCGATCCGCGCCGCCTGGCGGAGTTGAACCTGCCGGACGGTGAGTCCGCGGTCGTGGTTCCCGCCGCGATCCTGGAGGGATACTTCCGTGCTCAAGGGTGAAGACTTCGGCCGCCTCTTCGAGACCTTCGAACGAACGGCCTTCCGTCTCGAAACGCTGGCCGTCTACGACGTGGACGAGGAGCGTGAGGAGTTCGCCGACTTCCTCGCCGGCAAGGGGCTGCCGCCCGAGTCCTCCGACAACCCCTGGGTCCGCTCGATGACGGACCTGGGTAAACAGGTGGCCCGCGTACACGTCCTCCGCTCGCCGCTGTCGGACTACCTCCGGTACGAGCTGGCGTCGTACCCCGGCAACATCAAGGCCGGTGAGTCGATCGGCATCATCGACACGGCCCGCCAGGAGGTCGCCGGGCTCCCCGACCACGACTTCTGGCTGTTCGACGACGCCTACGTCTACCGCATGCACTACACCGACGCCGGCCGGTTCCTCGGCGCCGAACTCCTACCCGAGAACCGCCTCCCCGAGTACCAGCAGTACCGAGCTATCGCCCTGGCCAACGCCATCACCTTCGGGGAGTACACGGAAGCTTGAGCGGGGGACATCACAACGACTTGAGCAAAGCCCTGCGGGCGCTGCGAATCGCCTCGGACAAGACGGCCGGGACCACCGCCCGCAGGGCTTCCATGTCGGCTGCACGAGTAAGCCTCCCACCGTCGGGAAGCCCCTCGGGTTTTCCTGAGGGGCGAACATCCCGCGGCCCTTCGTGCGCAGGAAGTCGGACCAGCCGACTTCCTGCGCACGAGGGTCCGGCTGCACAAGGAGCCGCCAACTGCCTCGCCCACAGCGGCACTTGGAGCACCATCCTCCGCATCGGCGAGATGACCGACCGGACGGCCCACCCGATCACCATCACCACCAACGGCGAGCCCTGAACAACCCCCGCCCCGCCCGGCGTTCACGCCGGGCGGGGCAGCCACCCATCGTCCCGATTTCCCGTTCTCGAAAGATCACGTTCTTGACCCCGCACTCGGGATGTCGGGAACATGGAACAAGCAGCCAAGGGGAGGACGCAGCCTTGAAGCTGACCGAACTCGACAGTTCCTGCGACAACGGGCCGTGCCCGACGATCTATGCCACCGACACCGGAGAACTGGTCGTTCAGGGCTTCCGGGTGGAGGACCCGGAAGCCCTGGCAACGATGCGGTTGCCCGAAGCCGAAACTGCCGTACGCATTCCGATCGATCTCCTGGTGAGGGTTGCCCGTGACCATCTCTCCTGACGCCTTCGGCGCACTCTTCGACGGCTTCCAGCTGGAAGCGTTCCGGCTGGAGACACTGGACGACTACGGCAAGTCCGGCAGCGTCGATGCCTACCAGGCATTCCTGGCCGGAGAGCCGCAGCCGGCCGGCTACAACGCCGCGTGGCTGACACGGGTCCGGCGCAACACCGACGCCGGCCGCCGGATGTACCGCGTCCACATCCTGACCCGGCCGCTCACCCGCTACCTCCAGTTCGAACTGGGTTGGGGCTACCGGACGAACGCAACCGCAGGCGAAGAGTTCTTCATCCTCGACATCACCGACAAGCCGAACCCACTCGAAGGCGTCCCCGACTTCTGGATGTTCGACGAGTCCACGACCGTGTCGATGATCTACGACAATGAAGGTGGATTCCTCGGAGCAGAGGAAGAGCCCGATGCGCAGAAGTGGCTCCGACTGCGAGATGCGGCCCTGAGCCACGCCGAGCCCTTCGCTGGGTGGTGGGAGCGGCACGGAAACACGTGAGGGGAAAAATCGGTAGCACGCTGCGGGAGCTGCGGAAGGCCAGCGGGAAGGAGGCCAAAGCAGTCGCCCGCAGCGCTGCCATGTCCGCGTCCAAGCTGAGCCGCATCGAGACCGGGAAGATCGCCCCGACGGCAATGGATGTGGACCGCATCCTGACTGCCATCGGAGTGCCGGATGAAGTCCGGGCAGGAATCGTGGAGACCGCGCGGAGAGAAGCCACCGAAGCCACAGCCTGGCGCCTGTACCGCCGCAGCGGCTTTCACTTGCACCAGGACGCCATCCGTGCCGTCGAAGCCGAAACCGCTGTTCAACGGATCTTCCAGCCGTCCTGCATTCCTGGCCTGTGCCAGACACCGGAGTATGTCCGGGCGATCCTCAGCACGAAGGGCCTGACAGAGCAGGTTCTGTCGCAGACCATCGGCGCCCGAATCCAGCGGCAAGCCGTACTGTTCGAGCCGTCCAAGTCCTTCCGGTACGTGATCACCGAATCGGTGCTGCGCTGGCGGCTCCTCTCCCCACTCGCGATGGCCGTCCAGCTCGACCGGCTCATCACTCTCTCCCGTCTCCCGAACGTCCGGATCGGTGTCGTGCCGCTCTCGACCCACACGGCAGAACCGCCTTCCTCGTCGTTCGTCGTCTTCGACAACCGATTGGTCATCGTGGAGATCCCGCACGCGGAGGTCACCACCAGCGAACCGAGAGACGTGGAGTTGTACCTGGACCGGTTCGACCGGTTCGAAAGAGCGGCACTTTTCGGAGACGCCATGCGGGAGATGGCCGGAAGAATCCGGGACGAGTTCTTTCGGGAACAGGAAAGCGCGCCGGAATAGGCCTCTTCCGGCCGTAATTTGGTGGCTCGGCAGAGAAAGTCAGAGAGCCACGGGAGTCCTCCATGTCCGCTGCGGGTTTCGCACAGCCGGCCGAAAACGACCGCCGCCGTACGCATGCGGAGCTCATGGCGCGGATCGACGAGAACCCGGTGCGGAAGGATCTGACGACCGGGCGCCTGGTCGAGCTGGTCGGTGCGGAGCACGGTCGGGCCCTCGTCCGGCCGCTGTTCGAGCCGGACACGCCGCCGCGCCAGGTGCCGGCCGACCAGCTCACCACCCGTATCAGCCTCTGGCGCTGACCGTCCTCTCCCCCCTCATTCCTCCGCCCAAGTCCTGGGCGGGGCGGGGCCGCTCCTCGCCGCCCCGAAGCGACACCGGAAGGTGCAGGCGATGACCGACGACAACCTGTACGAACTCGACCTCTCCCGGGTCGAGTTCAACCGCGCGTGCGGCGGCAACCAGGGCGGGGGCGACGACGGCGAGTCGTGCGTGACCCTCGGCCTGGTGACGCACGGCGTCTTCGCCCTCGGCGACAGCAAGCGTCCCGACCGCGAGCCCCTGCTGTTCACCGCCGAGGAGTTGGCCGCGGCCGGGATCGACCCGGCGCGGTTCGGGCTCTCGGCCTGACCTCCGTTGCGCCCCGTCCGCCCGCAGTCCCGTGCGGGCGGACGGGGCGCCAACGCCATTGAGGAGAAGCGCAGTTGCACTTCCACGGCTACGAGTGGGCCGGTGACGGACGGCTCCTGGCGAGGGAGTCGGAGCGCCGGCCGGTCGACGGTTCGGGGTTCCGCCTCTCCGAGCTTCCGCCGATGATGACGGGCTGGTGGCTGCTGCGGCCCGCCGCCCAGGTCCGCGGCACCTGGACGACGCCGGCCGATGCGGTCACCTGGCTGGTGAACCGCTACGAGGAGCACACCCCCGGCGGTGAACCCTGGCTCCCGGTCACCGCCCGCCGGCAGTCCGCGCTCGACCAACTGGCCCAGGAATCCGACGTGGTGTGGTCCCGCTGGGTCTCCGACAGCCGCTGGTCCGGCCACTACGTGATCGTCTGCCCCAACAGGGCCTGGCCGGGCCTCCCCTGCCCGGCTCCGACCGGCTGACGCCCGCGGGGCGGCGATCAGGGGCGGGGGTCAGGGTCGGCGTCCGGCCGTGAGGTCGGCGTCGGCGGCGGCGAGGATGCGGGCGAAGGTGTGGGCGATGAGGGGCTTGGCCAGCACCCGGGTGAGGGTCGCGCCGAAGGGCAGGCGGACCTGGAAGGTGGTCGTCCAGGCGACCTCCGTTCCTCCGGGGACCTCGGTGAAGGTCATCCGGCCGAGTTCGTGCCGGGACGGCGGCACGCTGCGCTCGACCGTGTAGTCGAAGCCGTACGGCCGGTCGTAGGTGGTGACCCGCTCGCGGAACCAGCCGATCGCCCAGGTGTGCACCCGCACCGCGCCCACGCCGTAGGGCGCTCCGGCGCCCGGCCGGGCCAGGCGGGCCCGGAGGATGAGCGGGGAGCGGGTGTAGTTGGTGGTGGTGGCGCACCAGTCGAAGACGTCCTCGATCGGTGCGGCGATGACGCGTCGGACGGTCAGGGTCTCCATGGTCATGTCCCCTCTCTCGGTCGGCAGCGGCACTGACTGCGGCGGCCGCACTCGACAGGTGGACCGGGGAGCCGCCGGAAACGTGACACCGGCGCCGGCCCCCGCCCCGGAACGCTCCGCCGATCGCCGAAATCTATCGCAGCTGCTACGGTCGTAGACATGATGAAAGAAACCGATGCCCAGTCCGCCGTGACCGAGCTCCGGATGCCCCTCGACACCAAGGTGGTCATCTGGGCCTTCTGCGCCGCGGTCGGCGCCGGCCTCGGCTTCGCCGTCCCGTGGCTGCTCCAGTTCGCCGCCCGGCACCCGATCCCCTACGCGGACACCGTGCGGTTCCTGGGCTCGTTCACCTCCCCCGCCATGGTGATCGGCCGACCGGTGGCGCTCGCCGCCGTCGGGCTCCTGGTCGGACTCTTCGTCACCTACCACGCCGCCACGCTGCGCATCTCGGACGAGAGCATCACCGTCGTCGAGGGCGACGACAGCCGGGTGATCACCCGCGACCAGGTCGGCGGTGTCTTCCGCCACGGCGGCAAGGTGCGGATCGAGTCACCGCTCGGCCGCGTCCTCTTCGACGACGACGTCGAAGGCGGGAAGGCGGCCGTCGCCTCGGCCTTCCGCCGCCACGGCTACCCCTGGGAAGGCGCCTGAGCTCCCGCGTGCCGCATGTGGCACATTGACCGGACGGCCCCACCCCCGGGGCGCGCGATCGAGAACCGAGGTCTCCCGTGTCCGCACAGAACGCCGCGCCGTACCGACCCGCGCCGCGTACGGTCGTCGAGGCCTGCTTCGATCCGCAGGGCACGGCCCCGCTCGACTACGTCTACGACGTCGCCGCGGCCGCCGGGCTGTCGGACCAGCCGGTACGGCTGGCCGTTCGCCGGCTGGAGGCGGCGGGCGTCCTGCGGCAGGAGGGGCGGGGCCGCAAGGGCCGGCTCGTCCTGACCGACCGGGGCAGGATCCGCTCGGACCTGGACGTCCGGTTCGTCGCCCTCGCCTACGCGCAGGATGCCGGCCTCGCCCCCTGGGACGGGCTGTGGCGCCTCTACACCTTCTCCGTCCCCGAACGCCACCGGCCGGAACGCGACGCCCTGCGCACCGCGCTGACCCGGCTCGGCGCCGCACCGCTCGCGCCCGGCGCCTACGTCAGCCCGCACGACCTGCTCGACGAACTGGCCGCCGAGGCCTCGGCGGCGACCGTCGACGCCTACCTGGTCACGGCGGAGGCCACTCGCCTGACCGGCCGGGGCTTCACCGGCCCCGGCGCCACCGCGGAACACCTCTGGCCGGCGGCCGGGACGGTCGAGGCCTACCGGCCCCTCGCCGACGCGCTGGCCGAGGAACCCCTCGGCCCCGACCGCGGCTCCGTCGAGCTCGTCGCCACCGCGCTGCGCCTGGCCGAGGCCTTCACCCACGCCCTGGAGCTCGATCCGCTCCTCCCCCCGGAGCTGCGGCCCGCCCCGTGGCCGCCGTCCGAGGTCCGGCGCGACTTCCACGAGGCCTGGACCGCGATCCGCGGCCGCACCCCCGACCTCTCGCTCTTCCGCGCCTTCGAGCCGGAGCCGGAGCCGGAGCCCGAACGGCCCCTGCCCGCCTGATGCCCACCCGGACCTCACCCGGACGGACGTGACTTCCCCGCACGGACCCGCCGCCCCACACGGATCGCCGCGCCCTCCCGGACACCGGGGACGTCCGGGGCGGCGGGTGCGCGCCTTCAGCCCTTGACCGATCCGGCGGCCAGGTCAGGGACTACCCGGTCGCCCCGGAGCCGGTCGCCCGCGAGGCCGCCGGCCGGGTCCGGCGCGGCCGGCGGAACGCCGAGGGCCGGGACACCCGCGGTGTCCCGGCCCTCGCGCACGACGGACCGTCAGTCGTTCGCCACGGTCGCGTACTTCGGGGTGCCCTCGGCCATCTGCCGCAGGGCGTCCTTGCGGTCCCGCTTCGACAGCTTGTCGATGTAGAGGGTGCCGTAGAGGTGGTCGGTCTCGTGCTGGAGGCAGCGGGAGAAGAAGCCGGTGCCCTCGACGCGGATCGGCTGACCGTTCTTGTCGACGCCGGTGACCGCGGCGTAGTCCGGGCGGGCCAGCTCGGCGTACGCGGTGGGGACGGAGAGGCAGCCCTCGTTGCCGTCGTCCAGGTCGCGGCGGCGGTCCGCCGGGTACTCCTCCAGCACGGGGTTGATCACGTGGCCGATGTGGCGCACGCCCTCGTCGTCCGGGCAGTCGTAGACGAAGACCTTGAGGTCGACGCCGATCTGGTTGGCGGCGAGGCCGACGCCCTCGGCGGCGTACATCGACTGGAACATGTCGTCGATCAGCGCGGACAGCTCGTCGTCGAAGACGGTGACGTCCTTGACCTCGCGGTGCAGCACCGGGTTGCCGACGACGGTGATCGGACGGGCGGTGCCCTTGCTGAGGTCGGGCTCCTCGCCGATCACCTTCACGGGCGCCTCGGGCGCCGCCCCCTCCACGTCGTGCTCGTGGTCGTGGTCGTGGTTGTGCCCGTGCTGCTCCGCCATGTCTTCCGCTTCCATAGGTCTACGCGTACCTCACCAGGGTACTCAGCACACTTCTTCGAGATCCCGGTAAGCCCGGCTTCCGGGGGCGGCCGCGGCCCAGCGGTCCAGCAGGGTGCGCACGAGGTGCGCCGGGGCGGCGATCCCGCACTCGCGCTCGACCAGCCAGGACATCCCGGCCGCGCCGCCCTGGCTGAGGTGGCTGAGGTGGCCGGGGTGGGCGGCGTCGCCGTCGTCGTGCGGGTCGTGGTGGGCGGCGACACCGTCGTCGGAGGCCATCCGGCTCTCCGAGCAGGCCCGGCAGAGCAGCCGCACCGAGGAGGTCCAGTCCTCGGCCGCGTAGCCGGCGTCGGCGACCAGCTGCTCCAGCGCGTCCCGGTCTCCCGCGGTGGCGGCCTGGAGCAGCACCACGTAGGTCGGCACCGGGGACGGCGCCCACAGCTCGATCTCGTCGAACACCGGGTAGGCGACGCCGTCGGTGACCCGTTCGCCGTGCGGGGCGCCGTCGTGCAGCACCACCTCGCCCCAGCGGCGGCCGGAGGACGGCAGCGGGATGGACAGCACCTCGATCCGGGCCGGGTCCAGCCGACGGCCCCAGACCACCTCGGACTCGCCCTCCGGGGACAGCCGCACCGGCGTGGTGCCGAGGTCCAGGCTGACCGGGCCGTCCTGCTGCCCGCCGGGGCCGCCGGGCAGCTTCAGTCCGTACGCCTGCCAGGCGCGGCGGGCCAGCGGCCAGTCCTGCAGGGCGGTGGCGGTGATGCCGAGGTTCCACCAGTCGGGGGCGCCGTGCTCGCGGTCCAGCAGGGCGACGGCGCGCAGGCCGGCCGAGCGGGCCTGCTCCCAGTCCCGGCGGAACTTGTGCAGCAGGGCGAGGTTGAACCAGGAGTCGGAGAGCCACGGCTCCAGGTCGGCGGCCATCACCAGCAGCGCGCCGGCTTCCTCGTAGCGGCCGTCGCCGATCAGCGTGAAGGCCCGGTCGGTCGTCTGCCGCCAGGTGGCGGACGGCCGGTGCCGTGCCCGGTGGAAGATCCTCACGTTCGTCCCTGCCGTCGTCGTCCGCTCAAGTCCCGTGCCACCGTGCCCGTACCGCCTCGGACGGCGTTCGGGGCCCGGTGCCCCGGGTCGGTGTTCCACGCTACGACCGCATCCAACCACGCCCGCCCCCGGCCGCGCTCCCCACCGCCGAGGTTGGGGCCCGCCCCTCCCCAGCCTGCCTGTCCGATCCCGCCCGCTCAACCCCTGACGGCCGGAACCCGGTTCCCCGGGCCCTCGGCGGTGGCGGACGGACCCGGCCGCGCGGCCCCCGCGGGCCCGGCCCGCCGGCCGGCCCTTCCCACTCGTCCTGCCCTAGCCGCCCACCCTGGCCAGGGCGTCCACCACCCGGGCGTCGTAGATCCGGCCGCGGCCCAGCCGCAGCGCCTCCAGCACCTCCAGCCGCCCGACCGCCCCGCCGACGCCCCGGCCGCGGGCCGCCGTGAGCAGGTCGTCGTGGGCGTTGGCGACCCGGATGATCCGGGACGCGAGCGGCACCGGGCCTTCCCCGGGGGCGGCGCAGGCGCCGGGCCCGGCGCACGGGTCGGCCAGCCGGGCGACCTGCTCGGCGACCTGCCGGGGCACCCCGGTGCGGCTGATCACCTCGCTGCCGAGCCGGGCGATCCGCTGCTGCTCGGCGCCGGGGAGCAGTGCGGTGGCGCCGTCCGGCACCGGCTCGACCAGGGACAGCTGGCCGACGTCGTGCATCAGCGCGGCGTACTCCAACAGGGCGAGCTCGCGGGTACCCAGGCCCAGCTCGCGGCCGAGCGCGCACGCCGTGTCCGCGACCCTGCGCGCGTGCCCGTGCGGGGTGTACCCCGCCACCTCGGTGGCCCGGGCGAGGCTGGCGATGGTCTGCCCGGTGGTGGCCCGCACGGCGGCGGCGCGCCGGAAGGACACCTGGGCGAGCAGCAGCGGGGTGCAGAACAGCGGCAGGGCCCACAGCCCCACCTCGCCGGCCGCGAGGCTGACGAGCATCCCGGTGGCGACGATCGCCGACCCGATGCCGAACAGCGAGCGCAGCTCGTCCTCCAGTGCCGCCGGGAACCGCGGCCCGCCGCCGGAGCGGCGCAGCAGCGCCGCCAGGGTCGCGTCGCAGAGCGCGGCCAGGGCCGCGACGGCGGTCAGGAACACCCCGTACGCCGGGCCCTCGGGCGAGAAGCGGTCGACCATGCCGCCGTTGTAGAGCGGCTGGAAGACGGCTCCGGCGAAGCCGACGGCGAGCAGCCGGCGGGCGGCGCCGTCGCGGCGGGCCGGGTCGGCCCAGGTCGGACGGCGGTGCGCGCCCGGAACCCCCGGACCCCCCGGACCCCCTGCGCCCCCCGGACCCCCCGGGCCCCCCGGGCCGGCGCGGTGCGGCAGGACGAGGCAGGCCAGTCGGCCCAGCAGCAGGCCGGCCCCGGTCACGGCGACCACCTGGAGCGTCCCGTGCGCCGTCGGCACGCCCCGCAGCGGCCCGAGCAGGGCGTACGCGAGCGCGCCGGCCGCCCCGATCGGCGCTTGCTCGCGGTCCCCCGGAAGGGTGATGCGGACGCACTCACCGAGCGCGATCAGCGTGGTGAAGGCCAGCGCGACCCTGGGTTCCGCGACCCCGCGCACCGCGACCGCGCCCAGCGCGAGCGCCAGCAGCGCGGCGGTGACGACGGCGGTGGCTCGCGGGGACCTCACCCAGAAGATCGAGGTCGACGCCCGGGGCGAGATCCTG
>NZ_JBEZUT010000018.1:0-49297 GCF_040636595.1 Kitasatospora sp. NPDC036755 | reverse complement strand
GGGGACCAGCGGACAGGCACTGCGGCGAACCACGCAGCCGCAGGACACTCGGCGGACGGCACGACGGACGGAACCACCACCGACGGCGGCGGGGCCCCGGGCCTCGGGGTGGCCCGGACCGCACCGGGCCTCACCGGGTCGCGCGACGATCCGGACCGCACCGGGCCGCACCACAGCGTTGCCGCCCTGCCGCGGCGGCTCAGCGCTCCATCACCCACACCAGCTGCCGTCCGGTCTCGCCCGGGGCGCGGACGGCGACGTCGGCGATCCGGTCCAGCCGGTACCCGAGCTTGCGCGGGACGGCAGCACTGGCCCCGTTCGCCCGGTCGCAGCGGATCTCCACCCGGGCGATCCCGGGCAGCGCCAGCGCGGCCTCGGTCAGCGCCCCGGCCGCGGCGGTGGCGATGCCGCGGCCGACGTGCCCGGCGGCGACCCAGTACCCGATCTCCAGCGCGCCCGGCCCGATCCGCCCGTGCAGGCCGAAGGCGCCGATCACGCCGCCGGGTTCGGCGTCCAGGCCGGCCAGGTAGATGAAGTCGGTGCCGGCCTCCCAGGCGGCCGCGCCGGCTCTGGTCAGCTCCGCGGTCTGGGCCCGGGAGGGGGCCTCGGCCGCCCACTCCATCCAGGGTCGCAGGTGGTCCAGGTTGGCGTGGACGGCCTGGTTCAGCGCCGCCGTGTGGGTGCTGCGGCGCCGGCGCAGCCAGAGGCCGCCGGGCAGCCGCAGCCGTTCCGGCGGCCGACCGGCGGTCACCTCCGTCACGGGGGCCGCGGCGGTCTCCGGCCCCCGTGACGCGGCTGCTTCCGGTACCCGGCCGACGGTCGCTTCCGGCACCGGGGACGCGGCCGCTTCCGCCGCCCGGGCGGCGGTCGCCCCCGCGGCCGGGGGCAGGCCGCAGGAGCGTGGCTGTGCTTGGCTCATGACGGCGATTATGTCCTTGGCCGGGACCTGTCACCATCGGTTATCCCCCCGGTGGCGGGCGCGCCCGGCCGCACCCCGGCGCGTCAGAGCCGGACCATCACCTCGTCGAGCTCCTTGCGCCGCAGATCCGGCACGCGCGCCCCCTCGGCCGGGTAGCCGACCGGGATCACGTACGCCGCCCGCTCCTCCGCCGGGCGGTCGCACACCTCGTTGAGGAACTTCATCGGGCTCGGGGTGTGGGTGAGCGTGGCCAGGCCGGCCTGGTGCAGCGTGGACAGCAGCAGTCCGACCGCGATCCCCACCGACTCCTTGGTGTAGTACGGGCGCGGCGACTCGGGGCCCTTGTGCACCTCGAACACCACGATCACGGCCGGCGCGTCCTCCAGGAACGGCTTGCGCCAGTCGGTGCCGATCGGGGCGAGCGCGGCCAGCCACTCCTCCGAGGCCCGGTGGTCGTAGAACTCGCGCTCCTCGGCCTCGGCCGCCTCGCGCAGCCGCCGCTTGCGCTCCGGATCGGTGATCACCACGAACCGCCAGGGCTGCACGTGCGCGCCGCTGGGCGCGGTGCTCGCGGTCCGGACCGCCCATTCGACCACCCCGTCCGGGATCGGGCGGGTGGAGTAGTCGCGGACGGTCCGGCGCTGGGCCATCACGTCGTGGAAGGACCTGCTGCGGGCCTCGGCCTCGTGGGCGGGCACCGTCATGGGGATGAGCGGGACGGTCGGGTGGGACGTCCCCGCCACGGCGCTGTCTGTGCTGTCAACCATGGCGGACAGCACAGCACATGACGGCCCCTCCGGGAAGAGGTCCAGACCGATAGGTAGAGACCAATCCGGAAAGACCGCCACCTCCGGAAAGACCGCCGCCTCCGGAAAGGCCGCCCCTTCCGGAAGGCCGCCGCTTCCGGAAGGCGCCCGGTGCTACAGCTCGTGCACCCGACCGTCCCGGACCTCGATCCGCCGGTTCACCGACACCGTGTCCAGCATCCGCCGGTCGTGGGTCACCAGCAGCAGGGTGCCGGTGTACGAGCCGAGCGCGGACTCCAGCTGCTCGATCGCGGGCAGGTCCAGGTGGTTGGTGGGCTCGTCCAGCACCAGCAGGTTGACCCCGCGGGCCTGCAGCAGCGCCAGCGCGGCCCGGGTGCGCTCGCCGGGGGAGAGGGTGCCGGCCGGACGCAGCACGTGCACCGCCTTGAGGCCGAACTTGGCCAGCAGGGTGCGCACGTCCTCCGGCGAGAGCTCCGGCACCGCGGCCGAGAAGGCCTCCAGCAGCGGCTCCCCGCCCAGGAACAGGCCGCGCGCCTGGTCGACCTCGCCGACCACCACGCCGGAGCCCAGCGAGGCGCTGCCGCCGTCGAGTTCGAGCCGGCCGAGCAGGGCGGCCAGCAGCGTGGACTTGCCCGCGCCGTTGGCGCCGGTGATGGCGACCCGGTCCGCCCAGTCGATCTGCAGGTCCACCGGCCCGAAGGCGAAGTCGCCGCGCCGGGCGACGGCCGCGCGCAGGGTGGCGACCACCGAGCCGGAACGCGGCGCGGTGGCGATCTCCATCCGCAGCTCCCACTCCTTGCGGGGCTCCTCGACCACGTCCAGCCGCTCGATCATCCGCTGGGTCTGCCGAGCCTTGGAGGCCTGCTTCTCGGTGGACTCCGCGCGGGTGGCGCGGGCCTTCTTGTCGTTGTCGCCGCCCTTGCGGCGGGCGTTGCGGACGCCGTGCTCCATCCAGTTGCGCTGCATCTGCGCCCGGGACTCCAGCGAGGCCTTGGTGTCTGCGTACTCCTCGTACTCCTCGCGGGCGTGCCGGCGGGCCACCGCCCGCTCCTCCAGGTACGCCTCGTAACCGCCGCCGTACAGGTTGACCTGCTGCTGGTGCAGGTCCAGCTCCAGCACCTTGGTCACGGTGCGGGCCAGGAACTCGCGGTCGTGGCTGATCAGCACGGTGCCGGCGCGCAGGCCCTTGACGAAGGCCTCCAGCCGCTCCAGGCCGTCCAGGTCGAGGTCGTTGGTGGGCTCGTCCAGCAGGAACACGTCGTAGCGGGAGAGCAACAGCGAGGCCAGGCCCGCGCGGGCGGCCTGGCCGCCGGAGAGCGCGGTCATCGGCAGGTCGAGGGAGACCTTCAGCCCGAGCGAGTCGGCGACCTCCTCGGCGCGCTCCTCCAGGTCGGCGCCGCCGAGGTCCAGCCAGCGGTCCAGGCTCGCCGCGTACGCGTCGTCGGCGCCCGGCCGGCCCTCCACCAGGCCCTCGGTGGCCTCGTCCAGCGCGGTCTGCGCGGCCGCCACGCCGGTGCGGCGGGCCAGGAAGTCGCGCACCGACTCGCCCTCGCGCCGCTCGGGCTCCTGCGGCAGGTGGCCGATGTTGGCGCTCGCCGGGCTCAGCCGCAGCGAGCCGCCCTCGGGGGCGTCCAGTCCGGCCAGCAGCCGCAGCAGGGTCGACTTGCCGGCGCCGTTCACGCCGACCAGGCCGATCACGTCGCCGGGGGCGATGACCAGGTCCAGGCCGGAGAAGAGGGTGCGTTCGCCGTGGCCGGCGCTGAGGTCCTTGACTACGAGTGTCGCGCTCATGATGGGGCCGATTGTAGGAGGATCCGGGCGCGCAGCAGAAAAAGGCGGGGGCCGCGGCCGGCTCGGCCACGACCCCCGGATCACCGGGCCCTGATCACCAGGCGCTGATCACTTGGCCCGGATCACTTGGCCCGGATCACCAGGCCTTGATCACTTGGCCTTCTTCGAGAAGTACTCGAACATGTGCTGGGCCACGTCCTCCAGGTACGGCCCGGCCTCGTAGGTGTTCGCGCCGTTGCCGATGGAGGTGTCGCTGACCAGGGCGGGCTTGCCGTCCTTGGTCGCGTACCAGCCGCCGCCGCTGCTGCCGCCGGTCATGTTGCAGCCGATCAGCAGCATCGCCGGGCGGCTCGGGTCGCCGGTCTTCGTGGACGGCTTGCCGCCGTCGCAGTGCTCCAGCTCGACGCCGTCGAAGGGCTTGCCCTCCGGGAAGCCGTAGTTGCTGACGGCACCGACCTGGTCACGCGGGGCGTTGAACCAGAGCGGGACGGACCCGCCGACGGTCTCCTCCAGCGACTTGCCGCCCGGGTTCGGGTTGGCGACCTTGACGATGCCGAAGTCGTACTGGCTCCACGGGCCGCCCTTCTCCGGGTCGGCCTCGGCGGCCCACTGCGGCGAGACCATGCCGGAGGTGGCGGTCCACTCGCCGTACGGCTCGGCGTCCTCCAGTTTGGCCTGCTTGTTGCCGTTGCTCAGCACGCCGTTGCTGTTGAAGGCCGGGGCGAAGGTGGTGTCGGTGTAGTACTTGTTGCCCTTGCCGCCGTGCAGGCAGTGGCTGGCGGTCCACACCAGGTTGCTCTTGCCCGGGTTGGCAGGGTCGGAGACGACGGTGCCGGAGCACACGTAGTCCTCGTTGCCGTCCTTGAAGAAGATCTTGCCGTTGACGTGCATGTTCTTCGGGAACGGGTGCGCCACCGGCTTGGCCGGGACCATCGCGGGCAGCTGGTCCGCGCCGCCGCCGGGCTGGGCCGCGGTGGGCTTGGCGCTCGGCGCGGCGCTGGTGGGCGCGCTGGTGGCCGGCGCGGCGCCGGTGGGCTGTGCGGGCGGCTGGGTCGCGTCGGGCGCGGGCTGCGGCAGCGGCTTCGGCTTGGCCTCCAGCAGCTTCTGCAGCGTCCAGTAGCCCTTGACCGCCGGAGTGATGACGTTGGCCTGGGCCCACTTGTCCCAGTCCTCCAGCTTCCAGGTCTTCAGCTCGTCGAGCGTCGGAAGCTTGATCGGAGCCGCGCCCGGCGTACCGGAGGCGCCGGCCGTGGTGCCGGGAGCCGCGGTCACGGCCGGGTCGGCGTTGTCGGGCCCGCACGCGGTGGCGACCACCATGGTCAGCGCGGCGACGGAGGCGCCCAGGACGGCACGGCCCGGCCGGGATATCGGTGACATGAGTTCAAATCCCCCTGTTGACTACCGCCACGCGGCCCGTCCCCGGGTGCGGCCCCACTCGGCCGCAGGCATGGCAGGGGAGGAGTCTGCCATGCGGTCGGGGAACTCCCGAATTCCGTGCGGGGCCCGGGTGGGGCCGTCACCGGATCGGCACGCGACGGGCACCGGGCCTCCGCCCGGTAAATCGGTTGCACCCCTGTTTCGGGCTGCCTACCGTGGTCCGAGTCATCAGCCAGACAAGGAGAAGGCCGTTGCTCTACTGAGGTCCCGGGACACCGCCCCCGCCGCGCAGGCCCTGCTGCCGTCGCGCGGTGCGCGAGTGTGCGACCTCAGTCACGGCCCGTGGCGCCCCTCTGCGTGACGCCACCCCTTCCTCCTAGGCCGTCCCCGGTTCCGCACCCGCGGTGTCTCCCCGTGTTGCTCACCACCCCTTCGGCAACCACCCCGGGAGGCCTGTATGGCACACCAACCCACCACCACCGCCGTCCTCTGCACCGAGCTCTCGTTCGAGTGGCCCGACGGCAAGCCCGTCCTGGACGGCTTCCAGCTCGCCGTCGGCACCGGCCGCACCGGCCTGATCGGGCTCAACGGCGCGGGCAAGTCCACGCTCCTGCGGCTGATCGCGGGCGAGCTCACGCCCACCGCCGGCACCGTCCGGATCGACGGCGAACTCGGCTACCTGCCACAGGGCTTGACACTCGACACCACCCTCCGGGTGGACGAGGCGCTCGGCATCCGCGCCGCCCGCGAGGCCCTGCACGCCATCGAGTCCGGCGACACCGACCAGCGCCACTTCGACGCGATCGGCGACGACTGGGACGTCGAGGAGCGCGCCCGCGCCACCCTCGACCGGCTCGGCCTGCGCCGCCTCGGCCTCGACCGCACCACCGGCGAACTCTCCGGCGGCGAGGCGGTGCTGCTGCGGCTGGCCGCCCTGCTGATGGCCCGCCCCGACGTCCTGCTGCTCGACGAACCCACCAACAACCTCGACCGGGCCGCCCGCGAGCGGCTCTACGAGACGGTGGCAGGCTGGACGGGCGTCCTGCTGGTCGTCAGCCACGACCGCGAGCTGCTCCGGCACGTCGACCAGATCGCCGACCTCCGGGACGGCGAAGTCACCTGGTACGGCGGCAACTTCGAGGACTACGAACGCACCCTCGCGGCCCAGCAGGAGACGGCCGAGCGAATGCTGCGCAACGCCGAGGCCGACGTCCAGCGCCAGAAGCGGGACCTGGCCGAGGCCCGGGTCCGGCTGGACCGCAGCGCCGCGTACGGCAAGAAGCGCTCCGTCACCCGCAACGACCCGCACATCTTCGCGGGGATGCTCAAACGCAAGGGCCAGGAGACGGCCGGCCGTCTCCAGGGCATGCACACCGAGCGCCTGGAGGAGGCGAAGGCACGGCTCAGCGCGGCCGAGGAGGCGGTGCGCGACGACGCCGAGATCCGGATCGACCTGCCGCGCACCGCCGTGCCGGCCGGCCGCACCGTGCTCACCCTGGACAAGGTCCGGCTGCCCCACGGCACCACCGCCGACCTCGACCTGCGTGGGCCCGAGCGGATCGCCCTGGTCGGCCGCAACGGCGCCGGCAAGACCACCCTGCTGCGCACCATCGCGGGCGAACTGGCCCCGCTGGGAGGAGAGGTCATCACCCCGGTGCCGCTGCGGCACCTCCCGCAGCGGCTCGACCTGCTGGACGACGAGCGCTCCGTCGTGGAGAACGTCAAGCTGTTCGCCCCCGCCGCCGGGGACAACGCGGTCCGCGCCCGGCTCGCCCGCTTCCTGTTCCGCGGCGCCCGGGCCGACCAGCCCGCCGCCACCCTCTCCGGTGGCGAGCGGTTCCGGGCCACGCTGGCCGCCCTGCTGCTGGCCGACCCGCCGCCGCAGCTGCTGCTGCTCGACGAGCCGACCAACAACCTGGACCTCGCCAGCGTCCGCCAGCTTACCCAGGCACTGGCCGCCTACCGGGGCGCGCTGATCGTGGCCAGCCACGACCTGCCGTTCCTGCGCGGCCTGGGCCTCACCCGGTGGCTGGAGCTGGACGGTGACCTGCGGGCGGTGGAGCCGATGTGACGCCTACCGCTGCTGATCCTCGGCACTCTGGTCGCCCTGGTCGCCCTGGGTGTCCTGGGTGTCCTGATCACCTTGGCCGTCCTGGCCGTCCTGGCCGTCCCGGCCGCCCCGGGCGTCCTCGGTGAGCATCCGGCGGGCCGTGCTCAGGGCCGAGTCCCTGAGCGCGGCCAGCTCGTCGGGGGTGAACACCGAGGTGTGGACGTTCGGCGGGATGCCCGGTCCGTCGAAGGTGCCGCCGTCGCGCCTGAGGTACTTCTCGTTCGGCAGGACGACCAGGAAGTCCGGCGAGAGCGTCTTGACCAGGATGTCGGAGAAGACGCCCTGGGTGTTCTCGCCGACCCGGAGCACCCTGGGGGAGCGGCCCATCATGGCCTGGGTGAACGTCTCCGCCGCGCTGGCGGAGATCGAGGAGGTGAGCAACGCCACCGGGCCGTTGAACCGCGCGCCCGCCGAGGGCCGCACGGTCACCGGGTCGGGCCGGGTGAACTTCGTCGGGTCGGCCGGGTCGTTGCGCGCCACCTTCCGGTAGGCGACGTAGGGGCGGTCGGTCAGCCGGGCGGCGACGTGCAGCGCGAGCGCGTCCGAGCCGCCGCCGTTCAGCCGCACGTCGACGACCAGGCCGGTGGGCCGCCGGGGCCCGGCCAGCGCGGCGTCCAGCACCCGGTCCAGTTCGTCGACCTGGCTCTGGAAGTCGCCGTCGGTGAGGTCGTTGAAGCTGCTCACCCGGAGGTAGCCGAGGCCGCCGGGGAGCCGCCCCGCGCCGAGCCGGCCGCCGGCGAAGAGCTGCTCCGGGCCGGTGAGCTGGGCCTCCGAGGCCTGTCGGGCCCGCGCGATCAGCTCCTTGGTCGGAGTCGTCGACCCGGGCCGTTGCCCCTCGAAGACGTCCTCGAGCCGCCCGTCGACGACCCGGACCAGCCCGGTGTGCGCGTCGCCGAGCGGGCGGAGCATGTCCACGAGGACGGTCTGCAACTGGTCGGCGGTCGTCGTCGGGGTGATCGTGGGCCGCTTCTCGTCGCGGACGGCGTGCCAGTCGATGCCCTTGGCCGCGAAGAAGGGGTAGTGCTCCTCGAAGTTCTCCCAGAACCGGTCGAAGACCGCGAGCGGGTCGTTCGGCGCCGGCTGGGCGCACGACGGCGGAAGGGCGTTCAGCCGGGTGACCGTCTTGCTGCCGACCCCGCCCTCCTCGCGTTCGACGGCCCGGTCGCGGCCCTTGGGGGTGAGCGTCAGGCCGAGGTTCTCCACGGCGTAGCGCGTGGTGCCGTCCGGGCCGGGCGCCCCGCTCTGCGTCCCCGTGATCCACCCCGGTACGCAGCTGTGCGCCGTCACGTCGTACGTGGTGAGCCGGCCCCCGGAGACGGCGATCACCATGCCGTAGCCCTCCGTCCGCCAGATCCCCTCCAGTGGGTTCGCCCGTCCCCCCGCGGCGGCGGCCGCTCCCTCGGCCGCGGCCGCCCCCGGCGCCGCCAGCCCCACCGCCGTGGCGAGCGCGACGGCCGCGGCCGCCGCCCTGCCCGTGTTCCTGCGTGTCATCTCCGGCCTCCGCCGAATCCCCGGTCTCCCCCGCGGAACCCCTCCGCCACCGCTCCCTGCCGACGCTACGACCGGTCCCGCCCCGGCGCGTCAGCCCAGGCGGCGCACCCGGTTCCTCCCCCGGGCCGACCCGCGTCCTCCTCGGGGGCCATGCGAGCCGGGGTGGAACGGCCCCCGGCGGTCTCGACAAACACCGCTTTGACTGCGGGTGGGAATCCGCCGTCCGCGTCCCCAACTTCCCCTGGCTCCAGTACCATCGGCGGCATGCCTGCGCTCAACATCGAGTACACGGAGCACGAACTCGCGGCGATCCGTGAGGCCGCCGCGGCCGACGGCAAGACCGTGAAGGCGTACGTCCACGACCTGAGCGTGCGGGAGCAGCAGCGAAGGGTCTTCGTGGACCACGCGGTGGCGTTCTGGAAGGCGCACCGGGCCGAGTTCGACGCCGCGTTCCCCGAGGACGCCCCCGCCGCGTGAAGGACGGGGGAGCGGCACCGCTCCACGTCGACCTGCGCTGGCTGCTCGACGTCCAGGAGCTGGCCTCCCCGGAGGACCTCGGCGTGCGGGACTACTCGGCGCTCCAGGCCGCCGTCGCCCGCCACCGGGTGAACACCGCCCAGCTCGGCCACGACGCGGACCCGGCCTGGTGCGCGGCCACCCTGATGCACACCATCGTGCTGCTGCGCCCGCTGCCGGTGCGCAACAACCTCTACGCCTGCGTGACGACGGCCGCGTACATGCACGCGGCCGGTGAGGGGATCGATCCGCCCTACGGGGCGCTGGTGGAACTGGCCCGCGACATGACGGAGGCCCGGGCGGACGTGTACGCGGCGGCCGACCGGATCCGCGCCTGGCGGATCTGAGGCCGGCCGCCGCGAGTCGTCCGCCGCGGGCCGTGTACTGCGGGGCCCTGTACTGGGGGCCCTGTCCTGCGGGGCCCTGTACTGCGGGGCCGTGTGGTGCGGGGCCGGCCGCCGGCAGTCGTGCCTGCCGGGCGGTCGTGCCGCCGATTCGTCGCTACCGCGTCACGCCTGCCGCGCCGGTCGCAGCCTGTCGGCGATCCGCGTCCCGAGCCGGTCCAGTCCGACGACGAGTGCCGCGAGCACCACGAACTCGACGGTCAGCAGGGCGATCTGGCCCCAGACGTAGCCGTAGCCCTTGGTGGTCGGGTCGAAGAAGAAGTAGGGGTAGGGCATCGGGTAGTCGTCGAACAGGGCGTTGCGGGTGAGCACGATCGCCGCGTAGCCGAGCGGGAAGGCCAGCCAGAGCGGTACGTCCTTCCAGGCCGCGGCGTTGCGCGACTTGAGCACCAGCCAGTCGACGATCACCATCACCGGCGTCACGTAGTGCAGGAAGAACGACGACCAGTGCGCCAGCTTGTCCGGCCCGCTGACCAGCCCGGGCAGCGGGTTGGCACCGTGCTCGAGCAGGATGTGCGAGACCAGCCCGGTGATCAGGATGTACAGCGTGGCGGCGCCGCGCAGCCGGGGCGCGGGCGCGTCCACGGTGTCGCGCTTGAGCATCCAGTACACGGCGCCGACGAAGTAGCCGAACACGATCACGTTGCTCTGCACGGTGAAGTAGACCAGCGGCGCGGTCCCGAGGATCAGGCCGAGGCCCGCCGAGAGCACGATGCCCATGCGCCACCAGAGCGCGGGTCGGGTCCGGACTGTCATGCGGCCACCAGTTCGTTCCAGGCGATACCGGGAGGTATCGGGCGTTGAAGGGGAAACCCGCACTCTACTCGCTGGGGGCCGGTCGGACGGAATCCGTGTGCGCTGCCCCGGGCCGACGGTGGCGGTGCCTGCGCGTGGTCGGTGGCGGTGCCTGCGGCCCGTCGGTGGTGGCGCCCGCGGGGAGCTGTGCCGGTGTCAGCCTGGCAGGACGAAGCCCGACTCGTAGGCCGCGATGACCGCCTGGGTGCGGTCCCGCGCGCCCAACTTGGCCAGCACGCTGCCGACATGCGTCTTCACCGTCTCCTGGCTGACCACCAGCTGCCGGGCGATCTCGCCGTTGTTGAGTCCGGTCGCCATCAGCCGCAGCACCTGCCCCTCCCGCTCGGTCAGCCGCCCGATCGGCCCGCGGTCCGCCTCGGACTCCCGCCGCCGGTCCGCGCCGTGGCGCAGCGCCAGGTCGCGGACGGCCGCCGGGAACAGCAGCGAGTCGCCGCGCGCCACCAGCCGCACCGCCTGCACCATCTCCTCCGCCCGGGCCCGCTTCAGCAGGAACCCGGCGGCGCCCGCGCGCAGCGCGTCGTAGACGTGGTCGTCGTGCTCGAAGGTGGTGACCACCAGGATGCGCGGCGGCGGGGTCATGCCGTTGACCAGTTGCTCGGTGGCCCGGATGCCGTCGATGCCGGGCATCCGGACATCCATCAGCACCACGTCCGGGCGCAGTTCGCGCACCAGCGGGACGACCTCGGCGCCGTCGGCGGCCTCGCCGACCACGGTGAGGTCCGGTTCGCTGTCGATCACCACCCGCAGGCCCAGGCGGACCAGCCGTTCGTCGTCCGCGACCACCACCCGGATGCCGTCGCCGCCCCCGGTCCCGCCCCCGGTTCCGCCCCTGGTCCCGCTCTGTTCCACGCCCTGCTCCACGCTGTGCTCCACGCCCTGCTCCCCGCTTCGGCCCGTGCCCCGGTTCGTGCCCTCGTCCCGGGCTAGGCCCGCGTTCCGCCCCGTGCCCTGGTTCACGTCGTTCCTCCCGTCACCGGCAGCCAGACGGCCAGCCGCCACGTCGTTCCGTCCTCGCCCGGCCCCGCCGTGCTGCCGCCGCGCAGGGCCGCCACCCGCTCCCCGATCCCGCGCAGCCCGCGCCCGCCGCCGGGGCGGCTCGGCCGGGCGGCCCCGAGCGGGTTGGTCAGTTCGATCTCCAGTCGGCCGTCGGCCAGCCCGACCCGGAGCCCGGCCCGCGCGGGCCCGGCGTGGCGCAGCACATTGGTCAGCCCCTCCTGCACGATCCGGTACGCCTCCCGGGAGACCGCCGGGGGCAGGCCGGACAGCCCGGGCGCCAGCTCGGCATCCACCGCCACCCCGGCGCGCCCGAGCTGGCGCAGCAGGTCGTCCAGTCCGGAGAGGGTCGGTCCGGCCGGTCCCGCGGCCCCCGGGTCCTCCTCACGCAACAGCCCGAGCACGGCGTCGAGTTCGGCGACGGCCGACCGGGCGGTCTCCTCGATCGCGGCCAGCGCCTCGGCGGCGAAGTCCGGGTCCTTGCGCAGCACCCTGGCGGCGGCCGAAGCCTGGATGCCGACGGCGCTGAGCGCGTGCCCGACCGAGTCGTGCAACTCGCGGGCCAGCCGGTTGCGCTGGGCGAGCACGGTGGCCCGGCGCTCGGCGGCCGCCACCCGCTCCTCCGGGGTCGGGCCGAGCAGGGCGGGCGCCCAGCGGGCGAGCAGCGCGCCGCAGACCGCGTTGGTGCCCAGGATTAGCAGCAGCACGCCGAGGCCGAGGAGCGGGCCGGTGGCCAGCCAGCCGGGAAAGTGCCGCTGCCACATCCGGACGAACTCCTCGGTCCCGGAGAAGCCGCAGAGCAGCACCACCGCGAACGGGGTGCCGGCCAGGGTCATCCCGGCGACGACCCCGCCGAACAGCAGGTGCAGCACGTGCCAGAGCGCGGTGCGCCGGCGGGCCGCCCAGGAGCGGGCCGGCCCGGTGGCCAGGTCCTCCGGCCGGGCCGCCGAGCACAGCGCCCGCGCGGCCGAGCCCTCCAGCCCCCGCACCACCGGTACCAGCGCGGTGACGGCGGCCATCGGCAGCGAGACGAACAACGACAGGACGTACAGCAGCAGTTGGCGAGCGGGTGGCTGGTTCGGGTTGAGCGCCCCGAACAGCACCACCGACAGCATCCAGTACGGCATCAGCAGCGCGCCGCCCAGCACCAGGTGCACCCAGCGCAGCCGGGCCCGCCGCCCGACCACCGCCCCCGCCGCACGCCGCGACCGGCCGCCCGTCCGGGCCCGGTCGTTCACCCCCGTGATCACCCGCGCGACTCTACGGCAGCGGCGCCACGGCGGGCGCCCCACTCGGTCAGCGCCACCGCCCCGACCACCAGCACCAGCACCGCCGCCACCACCTGGGCGGCCTCCACCAGGGGCATCAGCCCGGGCACGGCCGTCCGCGGGTCGGTCACCCGGGTCGCCGTCGCCCCGAGGGCCACCAACTGCCAGCCACCCCAGCCGAACAGCGAGCCCGCCGCCGTCCAGGCCACCAGCAGCGGCCGGATCAGCCGGCGCTCCGGCCGGACCCGGAAGACGAGGAGGAGCAGCGCCGCCACCGCGGCCACCGCCATCACCGCGGCCACCCCGTCCATCACCGCCATGCCCCGGTTGCGCTCCTCCACCATGGCCTGCGGCAGTCCGGCGGTGCCGCCGAGCGCCCAGTGGGCCCGGGCCACCGCGACGCCCGCGGCGAGCAGCGCGGCGACGCAGGCGAGGGCGCGCTGCACCGTCAGCGTGGGGGAGCCGGGCAGGTCGCCGATCCGCTCCCGCAGCAGCCCGGCCCAGCGCCGGCGGGCGTACAGGGCGAAGGCGGTGAGCAGCGCGACGCCTTGAACGGCGAAGCCGCCGTACACGACGAGGAAGACCCAGTCGCCGGGGCCCTTGTCGTCCGGGCCGCCGTCCTCCGGCCCGAGCAGCAGCAGGCTTCCCAGGTACAGCGGCAGCGCGACCAGGATCGTGCCCAGCAGCCCGGTCGCCACCCACATCGGGAACGCCACCAGCCCGGCCGGCGCCCGCCGCCCCCACGGCCGGACGAACGCCAGCGCCAGCGCCACGGCGATCGCGTCCATGCCGACGGTCAGCAGGTTCAGCAGCCACAGCCGGTCCATCTCGCCGGCCTCCGCTCCCACCGGGTGCCCGGTCAGCCAGAGCAGTTTCAGCGTCAGGTACGGCCCGGTCGCCGCGACCGCCGTCCACGCCGCCCCGGTCCGCACCGCGTGCTCGTTGATCCTCATGCCCCCACGGTGCCGCCGGACCCCGCCCCGGGGCCTCCGCCCGCGGTGCGATCCCCCTCCCCCCGGCGGGGGATCTCCGGCCTCAGGCGGGTGTGGCTGCGGGGGTGGTGGCCGACGCGCCGGTCATGGCCATCCGGTGGATCAGCCGGTTCTCCTCGTCCGTGCGGCCGTCCGGGTCGGCGACCAGCCCGAGCCGCCCGGCGAGCCGCCGCGAGGGCAGGTTGTCGGCGTGGATCAGGGCGATCACCGGGACTCCGGGGTAGCGCGGCAGCGCCTCCGCCATCGCCGCCATCGCCGCCTCCGCCGCGTACCCGCGGCCCCAGGCGGACGGCCGGAACCGGTAGTAGAGGTTGAACACCCGCTCCCCGTCCAGGGTGTGCAGGTAGAGCCCGGCGAACCCGATGACCGTCCCCGGATCCTCCCGGGTGGCCACCGTGCAGTACCCCACGCCGTCCCGCACCCAGTCGGCGACGAACCCGTCCAGCATCTCCCGGCTCGCCGCCCGGTCCCGCTGCGGCCCGTACGGGTTGTACCGGTTGGTCTCCGGGTCCCCGTGGATCGCGAACACCGCCTCCACGTCTTCCTCTCGCGGCCGCGACAGCACGAGGCGCTCGGAGACGGCGACGGTCGTGCGGGAGGTGTGGTCGGTGGTGGTCATGGCGCGCCCCCGTGTCCTGAGTAATAGGTCCATCGCAAGATAGGCCATTACTCGCATGGCTGCCCGCCCATTTCCGACCACCCCCGGCCCTACAGGATCGGCTCGCAGCCGATCGCCTCGCCCCCGGCGGTGAGGAACTGCTTCCAGGCCTCGTCGCCGGTCGGGAACAGGCGCCCGAGTTGCCTGACGGTGCCGATCCGGAAGTAGGTGGGTCGACCGTGACAGGTCACCACGATCTCGTCCCGGGGCAGGGAACCCACCCAGCGGGCCCGGCCGAACGCCGGCGAGGTGTCCCTCTCGGCGGCGGGCGGCCGGAGCCGTGACTCGGTGGCGATGACCAGGACGGAGGTGTTCTCGTCCCTGCCCTCCGGCGTGATCGCGCAACTCCACAGCGGATCGGACCCGGCCGACACGACCTCCTTGTACCGCTTGCCCGGCGAGCGGCCGACGGTGACCCCCGGCAGCCCGCAGGCGGCGTCGGTGTCGAGCTCGCGCTCCCCGCCGGCCGGGGCCAGCTCGTGCGGCGCGGGCAGCGGAGCCCTGCCGCAGCCGCGCTGGTCCGCGACGCGGTTGGCCGTCGACACGGCGAGCCGGGCGAGACCCAGGGCATCGGGCGTGGGGCCGTCCGCACGGACCTCGACCCGCAGCCCGTCGGGGCAGTCCGCCGGGAGCAGCGCCCACGCCGACGACCCGTGGACGGCACCGACCGCGCCACCGTTCGCCGAGGCGGTGAACGGCCGCGCACCGGGGTCGACCGGAAAGTGGAAGACGTCCTTGCTCTCGGTGGCGTACACCGAGACGCTCCGGTCGTCGCCGAAGATCCCGCCGTTCACCGTGGCCCTGCACATCGCCGTACCGCGGCTCGCGCTCCCCTCGTACGACGCCGCGCTGACCTTGCCCGACCCGAGCGCGCCGTTCAGCGCGGCCGCGCTCACCATCTCGCCGCACACGCTGTCCGGCCCGAACCTGTTGGTCATGTCGTCCGCCAGCAGCGCCCACCCGCCGATCCCCAGCCCGACCGCCGCCACCCCCGCGACCACGGCCCGCACACGCCGGGTACCGGGCCGGTGATTGTCCTTGATCTCCACGGTGTCCTGTTCGCTGCTCGCTGATCGGTCGGATGGGGGCGCCCCTGCGGGGAGGTCAGAGGATCGGCTCGCAGCCGATCGCCGTGCCGCCGGCGGTGAGGAACTGCTTCCATGTCTCGGCGGTGCCGGGAAACGCTCCTTGGACGGTGATGTCGGAGTCCATCCGGAAGTAGGTCGGCTTGCCCTGGCAGGTAGCCATCACCTCCCGGTCCGTCGCGGGGGAACCTGCCCAACGCGCCCGGCCGAACGCCGGCGAGGCGTCCTTCTCGGACACCGGGCCGCGAACCCGCGGCTCGGTTCCGATGGAGAAGGTATGGGCGACGCGGTCCTGATCCGTGGTGATCCGGCAGACCCACAACGGGTCGAACGCGGAGTTCACAACCTCCTTGTAGCCCTTGCCCACGGCGGTCCCGGACGCGGCGAACCCGGGCAGGCCGCAGACCGATGCGGGGTTCAGCTCGTGGGCCTGCCCGGCCTGTGACAACGCGTGCGGAGCGGGAACCGATGACGTTCCGCAGCCCCTGTCCGCTGCCAGGCCGTTCGCCGCGGCCACGGCGAGCCGGGCGAGTTTCTCGGCGTCGGGGCCGTCGTGGCCGTCCGCGCCGACCTCGACCCGCAGCCCGTTGCCGCACCCCTCGGGAAGAAGCGCCCATGCCCGGCCGTCACGGGCTGCCCCGGACGCGCCGCCGTTCGCCGAGGCCGCGAACAGCCGGTCCTCCGAGTCGGCCAGGTAAGGGCCAAGGTCGTCAGCCTGACGGACTCCCAGGAATACGGACCGGCTGTCACCGAAGACTCCGTAGCTCACCGTCGCTGTGCAGAGCGCTCCGCCACTGGGCGACTGCCAGGCCCCGCCGGTCTTGCTGCCGACAGTGCCGGACCCGAGCGCGTCGGTCAGCGCGGCCGCGCTGACCGCTCCGTCGCACACGCTGTCCGGTCCGAACGCGTTGGTCAGGTTGTTCGCCAGGAACGCCCCGGCTCCGGCCGCGACGGCTGCCACCGCTGCCGCGGCGACCACCGCCCGCACCCGCAGCGGCCAGGTGGTGAACCCCCGCCGGTCGAGCGCCGCGTCGACCTTGACGACCGCCCCCTCGGAGGCTTCCCGCTGTCGTCCAGCCACGGGATCAGCCCTTCCCGAAGGCCGCAGTATGGGCCTGCGTGATCGACGTCTGGTAGCGAACGTTGGCAGCGTCCGCCAGCTGGACGAGGACGGGGTCGCGATCCGGCACGCCGTACTGGTGGGCCTTCTCCAGGAGCATGGCCTGCACCTGGGACTGGCCCATGGTGTAGAGCTTGCTCAAATCCCCCTGAGCCTTGGTGTCGATCTCCGAGTTGACCTTGGCCGCCCATTCGGACGTGGCGACGTCGACGTAGCGCTGGGCGATGTCCCCCACTGGCAGCCAGTTGGCACCCGGCAGCATGTTCGCCACCGTGCCGACGTAGTGGTAGTCCATCTTGGCTTTCCAGTTGACCTTGAACTGCTCGTCGGACTTGTGGTCGGTGATGGTGTCCGCCTGGACGGCGTCGAGGGCGCCGAGCGCCTTGCCGGCCTGGTCGACGAGAGTCTCGAACTGGGCGTCCGGCCGGCCGTTGACCCCCTTGAACGCCTCCGGGCCGAAGTCGGCCATCCGCCGGGCCACCTCCTGGGTCTCGGCCAGGTGGATCAGGGTGTACGACTCAGGGTCCTCGGCGGTGCCGCGGATCACCCGGAGCAACTGCTCGCGGGTGGTGTGCAGCCCACCGGGTTCGGACGGGCCGGGCAGGTCCTTGCTGAGGATGTCGTGGGTGTCGGCGATGTACTCGCTGACCATGTTGGCCATCGGGCGGCGGAGCCCGGCGTACATGGAGTTCTCGTTGCCCGCCTTGTCTCCGCCCAGGGTGGAGAGCGCGGTGTCCATGATTCGGGTCATCGTCGCGTCGTGGGGCCTCACCGGCGGCTGACCGGGGCCGTGGCCGGTCGCGGCGGACTCCAGCATCTCCGCGAACATCCGGTGGGAGGTGTCACGCAGGACACTCTCGGGGAGCTTGCCCTCGTCGAGCCAGACGCGGTCCTTGAGCAGGTACGTCAGGTTCTTGTTCCGGCTCGGGTCGAGGAACTCCTGGGAGGTCGCCGGGTCGTCCTTCATCATCTTCACCAGCGGCGTCAGCGGGTCGCCCCCGGGGACCTTGAAGGTGTAGTCCGGGCCCCAGAGCTCCTCGCCCTTGGTCTTGCTGTTCCGCTCGTAGTCGACTAGGTCGTTGCTCACCTTGAGCAGGAACGGCTTGTCGTACGTGCCGCCCGCGCCCATCAGCGAGGTCAGCGCCGGGTAGTTGTCGTTCCACCCCGCGGCCGAGCCGCCGGGGCGGCGGGCGGCCGCGAGCAGGCCGTCCTCCCAGGCCTTGCCCATCCCGCCGTCGCGGGTGGCGGCGGCCAGCGCGACGGACAGGTTCTTGTAGACGTCCTGGTAGCCCGCGGCGTTGTGGTTGCCGTGGGCCAGGCCGTCGTAGACCTTGCTGTACTCCAGCAGGGCCTCGGGGCCGGTCTTGCCACCGGCGTTGAGACCGTTGAGCAGGGTGGTGGAGAAGTCCTTGTTCTCCGCGTTGGCGGCCATGAGGGCCTGCAACTGCTTGAGCTGGTCGTCGGAGAGGCTGCCGGCCTTGGACATCAGGTCCGTGGCCCGCTTGGCGTCGGCGACCGGGCCGGCGCCGAGCGGGGCGGCGTTGAAGGCGGTGGTGCTGGTGCCGATGTCGCTCTGGAGGCCGATGGTGGCCCGCTGGTCGGCGAGGGTGGCCTTCGCGACGGCCTTGCCGAGCCGGTCGGACAGTGCCTGGGCGTTGGCCCGTATCGTGCGCTCGGCGTCGGGGTCGTTCCGCTCCTCCTTCGGCACGGTCCAGTTGACCGCGCCGTCGGCGGTGACGCTGAGGGTGGTGTCGCCCTGCGCGTCGTGGAGTGCCGTGTCGAGGTCGCGGCGGGCGGCGGCGAAGTCCTCGGCGGCGGTCTTCATGATCGCGGCGAGGGCGGTGGCGACGGCCGAGGCCTGCTTGAAGTCGCCGTCGATGCCCTGCATGGCCGTGGTGGCCGCGTCGGCGGCGTCGCCCTTCCAACCGGCCCGCTGCGCGGTGCTGGTGAGGTCCTTGGAGACCCGGCCGTCCATGGCGGTGAGGGCCTTGGCCACGCCGGCCCAGGCTTCGGCTGCTTCGCTGACCGCGGAGAAGTCGGCCTCGTGGAGTTCCTTGAAGGACACCATCTGTCTGTTCCTCCCTGCCCTCTACCGGCCCGCGCGGAAGTCGGTGGCGATGTTGGTCTCGTTGGCGTTGTAGAACTGCCGCGTCCGGTCGAGGCTGGTGGCGGCGTTGCCGAGCTTGCCGTGCAGGGTCTTGCACTGCTGCAGCCAGCGCTCGGTGCTGCCGGTGAGGGCGCCGCCGAAGGAGAAGCCGCGGATCTTGGTCGACGCGGTGCTCGCGTACTCGGTGAGGCTGTGTGCGCCCGGCCCCGCCTTGCCGTTGGCGTCGTCGAGGTCGGTGGCTGTCTGGCGGGCTATCGCGGCCGAGGCGGTGAGCTCGTACGGGGTGTCCAGCTGGGTGGTGGCCTTGCCGGGCGGCATGAGGGGAAGCGGTGGCACGGAGGCGTCGCCGGGCTGCGCCGGGTTGGCGTACGGCGATTTCACGGGATACGTGGGCAGCGGGCCCGGCACTGGGCCCGGCATCGGGTCCTTGGCCGGTGCGACCGGTCCCGTGGTGAAGTACGGACTGCCCATGCGTGGAATCCTCCCCGTTCGGCGGAACGCCGCTCCCCTGCGGCATGACGACCGTACAGGGAGCCTCCGTCAGTGCACGGACCCACCCTCCGTGGTTCCGGGTGCGCGCGGAGTGGCGGTGTCCACCGAGGCGTGGGCGTGGGGGAATTGACGGCCCGGCGCGGGGGCGGAGGTCTTGTTACCGGCGGGTCGCTTGCCTATCATCCCGAGTGTGACAGCTTTACTGTCAAACCCATCGGGAAGGGTCGGCGGCCAGTGGGTGACGTGAGCAGGGGGCCGGCGGCCGGGGGGCCGTTGGCAGGTGTGCGGGTGGTGGAGCTCGCCGGGATCGGGCCGGGGCCGTTCGCGGCGATGCTGCTGGGGGACCTCGGGGCGGACGTGGTGCGGGTGGACCGGCCGGAGCCCTCGCCGCTCGGCACCGACCCGGCGTACGACCTCAGCAACCGCAACAAGCGCTCGGTGCTGATCGACCTGAAGTCCCCCGCGGGCCCCGGCCGGGTGCTGGACCTGGTCGAGCGGGCGGACCTGCTGATCGAGGGCTACCGGCCGGGCGTCGCGGAGCGGCTCGGGGTCGGGCCCGAGGCGTGCCTGGCGCGCAACCCGGCGCTGGTGTACGGGCGGATGACCGGCTGGGGGCAGCACGGCCCCCGGGCGGCGACCGCCGGGCACGACCTC
Source organism: Kitasatospora sp. NPDC036755 (assembly GCF_040636595.1). Classification (NCBI taxonomy): domain Bacteria; kingdom Bacillati; phylum Actinomycetota; class Actinomycetes; order Kitasatosporales; family Streptomycetaceae; genus Kitasatospora; species Kitasatospora sp. NPDC036755. The sequence continues at coordinate 29,737 of NZ_JBEZUT010000018.1, read as the reverse complement.
GGGTACGCGGCGGTCGCCGGGGTGCTCGGGATGGTGGCGGCGCCGGGCGGCGCCGACGAGGCCCCCGGCATCCCCGCCAACCTGCTCGGCGACTACGCGGGCGGCTCGCTCTACCTGGTCGTCGGCCTGCTCGCCGGGCTGCACCACGCCCGGGCCACCGGTGCCGGCCAGGTGGTCGACGCCGCGATCGTGGACGGCGCGGCCCACCTCGGCAGCATGCTGTGGGGCCTGCTCGCGGCCGGACACTGGCAGGACCGCCGGGGCGCCAACCTGCTGGACGGCGGAGCGCCGTTCTACGCGATCTACCGGGCGGCCGACGGAGGGCACCTGGCCGTGGGCGCGCTGGAGCCGCGCTTCTACACGGAGTTCGCCCGACTGCTGGGGCTGGGCCCGGACACCCCCGGCCAGTACGACCTCGACCGCTGGCCCGAGCTGCGCTCCCTGATCGCGGCCCGCTTCGCCACCCGGACCAGGGCCGAGTGGGAGGCCGTCTTCGCGGGCTCCGACGCTTGCGTGGAACCGGTGCTGACGATGCGTCAGGCCGCCGCCGACGGCCACCTGTCGGCGCGCGGGACGTACGTCGAGGCGGGCGGCGTCACCCAGCCGGCCCCGGCCCCGCGCTTCTCCGCCACCCCGGGGGCCCTGTGCCGCCCGCCGGCCCGGCCGGGCGCGGACACCGCCGAGGTCGCCCGGGACTGGAGCGTTCCCTCCCTCGGCCCCGGCGCCCCGTCCGTCGATCCCGGAGGCACCCGCGAGTCCGGGAGTCCTGGCGCCCCCACCACCAACCCTTCGGCAGAGCAGGGAGAGTAGCGTTGCAGCGCGAGATCTTCACCGAGCAGCACGACGACTTCCGGGCCACCGTGCGGGCCTTCCTGGCCAAGGAGGTGCTGCCGCACTACGACCGCTGGGAGAAGGCCGGCATCGTCGACCGTTCCGCCTGGCTCGCGGCCGGCCGGCAGGGCCTGCTCGGCCTCGCCGTCCCCGAGGAGTACGGCGGCGGCGGGACTCCGGACTTCCGCTACGCCGCCGTGCTGGCCGAGGAGTTCGCCCGGGCCGGTGCCTCCGGCCTGGCGATCGGGCTGCACAACGACATCATCGGCCCGTACCTCACCTCGCTCGCCACCGAGGAGCAGAAGCGCCGCTGGCTGCCCGGCTTCTGCTCGGGCGAGCTGATCACCGCGATCGCGATGACCGAGCCCGGCACCGGCTCCGACCTCCAGGGCATCCGCACCCAGGCGGTCGACCGGGGCGACCACTACCTGCTCAACGGCGCCAAGACCTTCATCTCCAACGGCATCCTCGCCGACCTGGTGATCGTGGTCGCCCGCACCACCCCCGAGGGCGGCGCCCACGGGCTGAGCCTGCTGGCCGTCGAGCGCGGCACGCCCGGCTTCGAGCGCGGCCGCAACCTCGACAAGATCGGCCAGAAGGCCCAGGACACCGCCGAGTTGTTCTTCGAGGACGTCCGGGTGCCGAAGGAGAACCTGATCGGCGAGCTCAACGGCGGCTTCGTCCACCTGATGCAGAACCTCGCCCAGGAGCGGCTCACCATCGCCGCCGCGGCGATCGCCGGCGCCGAGTACCTGGTCGAGATCACCACCGACTACGTCAAGCAGCGCGAGGCCTTCGGCCGCCCGCTCGCCAAGCTCCAGCACGTCCGCTTCGAGATCGCCGAGCTGGCCACCGAGTGCGCCGTCACCCGCGCCTTCGTGGACCGCTGCATCACCGAGCACAACCGCTGGGCGCTCACCCCGGCGGACGCCTCGATGGCCAAGTGGTGGGCCACCGAGCTGCAGAAGCGCACCGCTGACCGTTGCCTCCAACTGCACGGCGGCTACGGCTACATGAGCGAGTTCCCGGTCGCCCGGGCGTTCACCGACGGCCGCATCCAGACCATCTACGGCGGCACCACCGAGATCATGAAGGAGATCGTCGGCCGCTCCATCCTCGGCTGAGCGCTCCTTCCTCACGTCCCCCTGCCCTGAAAGGCGTTCCACCGTGACCACCGAAGCGTACGTCTACGACGCGATCCGCACCCCGCGCGGCCGGGGCAAGGCCTCCGGCTCGCTGCACGGCACCAAGCCGATCGACCTGGTCGTCGGCCTGATCCACGAACTGCGCAGCCGCTACCCCGGGTTGGACCCGGCCGCGATCGACGACATCGTGCTCGGCGTGGTCAGCCCGGTGGGCGACCAGGGCTCCGACATCGCCCGGATCGCGGCCGTCGCGGCCGGCCTGCCCGACACCGTCGCCGGCGTCCAGGAGAACCGCTTCTGCGCCTCCGGCCTGGAAGCCGTCAACATGGCCGCCGCCAAGGTCCGTTCCGGCTGGGAGGACCTGGTCCTGGCCGGCGGCGTGGAGTCGATGTCCCGGGTCAAGATGGCCTCCGACGGCGGCGCCTGGTTCGCCGACCCGATGACCGCGTACGAGACCAACTTCGCCCCGCAGGGCATCGGCGCCGACCTCATCGCCACCATCGAGGGCTTCTCCCGCACCGACGTGGACGCCTTCGCCGCCGAGTCCCAGGCCCGCGCCGCCAAGGCCCAGGCGGACGGCCTGTTCGACCGCTCGGTCGTCCCGGTGCGCGACCGCAACGGCCTGGTCGTCCTGGAGCGCGACGAGTTCATCCGCCCCGGCACCACCGTCGAGACCCTGGCGGGCCTCAAGCCCTCCTTCGCCGCCATCGGCGAGGCCGGCGGCTTCGACGCCGTCGCCCTCCAGAAGTACCACTGGGTCGAGGCCATCGACCACGTCCACCACGCGGGCAACTCCTCCGGCATCGTGGACGGCGCCGCGCTGGTGGCCATCGGCAACCGGGAGGTCGGCGAGCGGTACGGGCTGCGCCCGCGCGCCCGGATCGTCTCCGCCGCGGTCTCCGGCTCCGAGCCGACCATCATGCTCACCGGCCCCGCCCCGGCCACCCACAAGGCGCTCGCCAAGGCCGGGCTCACCGCCGCCGACATCGACCTGGTCGAGATCAACGAGGCCTTCGCCGCCGTCGCGCTCCGCTTCATCCGCGAACTCGGCTTCCGCCACGACCAGGTGAACGTCAACGGCGGCGCGATCGCGCTCGGCCACCCGCTCGGCGCCACCGGCGCGATGCTGCTCGGCACCGTGATCGACGAACTGGAACGGCGCGACCTGCGCTACGGCCTGATCACCCTCTGCGTGGGCGGCGGCATGGGCATCGCCACCATCGTCGAGCGCATCTGACCTCCCCCAGCAGACCGGTAGACCTGGAGACCGTGAACCCATGAGCGACACCACCACCATCCGCTGGGAGCAGGACCAGGACGGCGTGGTCACCCTCGTCCTCGACGACCCCACCCAGTCCGTCAACACCATGAACGAGGCCTTCACCGCCGACTTCGAGACCGTCGTCGAGCGGCTGGCGGCCATGGCCTCCCCGGGCGCCGCCGCGGACGCCCCTGCAGGCGCCGCCGCGGACGCCCCTGCGGACGCGCTGCGCGGCGTGGTGATCACCTCCGCCAAGAAGACCTTCTTCGCCGGGGGAGACCTGCGGATGCTCTCCGCCGCCCGCCCCGAGGACGCCGAGGCCGTCTTCGACAAGTCGATGCGGATCAAGCGCGCGCTGCGCAGGCTGGAGACCCTCGGCAAGCCGGTCGTCGCCGCCGTCAACGGCAGCGCGCTCGGCGGCGGCCTGGAGATCGCCCTCGCCTGCCACCACCGGATCGCGCTCGACACCCCGGCCTCCCGGATCGGCCTGCCCGAGGTCACCCTCGGCCTGCTGCCGGGCGGCGGCGGAGTGGTCCGTACGGTGCGGCTGTTCGGCATCACCGACGCCCTGCTGAAGTTCCTGCTCCAGGGGCGCCAGTACCGCCCCGCGCAGGCGCTGGAGCACGGCCTGGTGCACGAACTCGTCGACACCCCCGAGGAGCTGACCGCCCGCGCGAAGGCCTGGATCGAGGCCAACCCGACTGCCGTCCAGCCCTGGGACGTCAAGGGGTACAAGATCCCCGGCGGCACCCCGGCCACCCCGGCGTTCGCCGCCAACCTGCCCGCCTTCCCGGCCAACCTGCGCAAGCAGCTCAACGGCGCGCCCTACCCGGCCCCGCGCAACGTGCTGGCCGCCGCCGTGGAGAGCGCCCAGGTGGACGTCGACACCGCGATGGCGATCGAGGCCCGCTACTTCACCGAGCTGGCCTGCGGGCAGACCAGCAAGAACATGATCCAGGCGCTGTTCTTCGACATGCAGGCGGTCAACTCCGGCGCCGGGCGTCCGAAGGAGATCGAGAAGCGGCAGGTCCGCAGGGTCGCGGTGCTCGGCGCCGGGATGATGGGCGCGGGCATCGCCTACGCCTGCGCCAAGGCCGGCATCGAGGTCGTGCTCAAGGACGTGAGCCCGGAAGCCGCCGAACGCGGAAAGGCCTACTCCGAGGGCCTGTTGAACAAGGCCATCGCCCGCGGCCGCTCCACCGAGGCCAAGCGCGACGAACTGCTGGCCCGGATCACCCCCACCGCGGAGGCCGCCGACCTGGCCGGCTGCGACGCGGTGATCGAGGCGGTCTTCGAGAACACCGAGCTCAAGCACAAGGTGTTCCAGGAGATCGAGGGCGTCGTCGGCCCCGACGCACTGCTCTGCTCCAACACCTCCACCCTGCCGATCGGCCTGCTCGCCGAAGGCGTCGAGCGCCAGGACGACTTCATCGGCCTGCACTTCTTCTCGCCCGTCGACAAGATGCGCCTGGTGGAGATCATCCGCGGCCCGCGGACCGGCGACGAGGCGCTCGCCCGCGCCTTCGACCTGGTCCGGCAGATCGACCGGACCCCGATCGTGGTCAACGACTCCCGCGGCTTCTTCACCTCGCGGGTCATCGGCCAGTTCCTCAACGAGGGCGTCGCCATGGTCGGCGAGGGCATCCACCCGTCCAGCATCGAGCAGGCCGCCGCCCAGGCCGGCTACCCCGCCAAGGTGCTCTCCCTGATGGACGAGCTCACCCTCACCCTGCCGCGCAAGATCCGCGACGAGTACCGGCGCTCGGTGGAGGCCGCCGGCGGCACCTGGACTCCCCACCCGGCCGACGCGGTGGTCGACCGGATGGTCGACGAGTTCGGCCGCCCCGGGCGCAGCGGCGGCGCCGGCTTCTACGAGTACGGCGAGGACGGCAAGCGCGGGCGGCTCTGGCCGGGGCTGCAGGAGCACTTCGGCGGTGGCGCTGCGGGGGACCCCGCCGACATCCCCTTCGAGGACCTCAAGGAGCGGATGCTGTTCAGCGAGGCGCTGGACTCGGTGCGCTGCCTGGAGGAGGGCGTGCTGACCTCGGTCGCCGACGCCAACGTGGGCTCGATCCTCGGCATCGGCTTCCCGGCCTGGACGGGCGGCGTGTTCCAGTACATCAACGGGTACGAGGGCGGACCGGCAGGCTTCGCGGCCCGCGCCCGCGAACTCGCCGCGGCGTACGGCGAGCGGTTCGCGCCGCCGGCGCTGCTGGAGCGGATCGCGGCCGAGGGCGGGACCTTCACGGACTGACGGGCGGAGCCGCCCGGGTCCGGGTCCGGGTTCGGACTCCGGTTCCCACCCGGTTCCCACCCGGTTCCGGTTCCGGACCGGAACCGGGTGGGGCCGCGGCTGCTGCGGCCCCACCCGGGTTCCCGGTCCGGCGGCGTCACCCGGGCTCCCCGTCCGGTCCCCGGTCCGGTTCCTGGCTCAGCTCCTCGCCCAGTTCCTCCCGCAGGTACCGCTGGAAGGCCGTGACCAGGGCCTGCGCCACCATCGGCTGGATGTGGTCCGTCAGCGCCCGCATCCGGGTCAGCTCCGCCGGCGCGGGCCCGCTCTCCCGGTACGGCTTCCACACCGTCTCGCGGAACAGCCGCTGCAACTCCCGTGCCGTCGCCCGGCTGTGCTCCAGCACGACCGCCCGGGCGGCCAGCAGCGTCTCCAGCGGGATCGGTACGTCCAGGATCCGCACGCCCAGCGGCAGTAGTCCGGGATCCACCCGGAACACGTCCGGGTCCCGCGTCCGCTCCAGGGCTCCCATCGCGGCGAGCCGTTCGACCTGCTCCTCCGTCAGCCCCCGGCCGGCCCGGCGCTCCAGTTGCGCCCGGCTGGCCTCCTCCGGGGTCTCCGGCGTCCAGGACGCCACCAACGCGCGGTGGATCGCCAGGTCCAGCGGGGTGCTGTCCTCGGGCAACCGGGCCAGGTACCGCTCGATCGCGGCCAGGGTCAGCCCCTGTCGCTGCAGTTCCTCGATCAGCCCCAGCCGGTCCAGGTGGGCCTCCCCGTACAGCCCCACCCGTCGGGGCCCCAGCTCTGGTGGCGGCAGCAGCCCCTTGGTGCCGTAGAACCGCACCGTCCGCACCGTCACCCCGGCCCGCGCCGCCAGTTCGTCCACCGTCAGCCGCAGCCCGCCCCCGACCCCGGCCCCGTCGTGCTCCCCCATCCGCCGCCTCCCGCGCTGGCACACTCCTGCTGTGACACCAGCAGTGTGACAGTGCCGTCCCGGACCGGTCCACCGATGGCGGAGGGGAGGGGAGGGGAGGGGAGCGCGGGGGCACGGGGGCACGGGGAGCACGGGGACGCCGAAGCCCCTGCCGTCGGCCGGGGCGGCGTCGGGCAGGGGCTTCGGCGGTAGCGGTGGGGGTGGTATGGCCGCGGCTGTGGTCGTGGTCCGAGCTCGGGGCCGAGCTCGGGGTTGAGGCCGGGGCTGGGGCTGGGGCTGGGGCCGGGGCCGGGGCTGGGGTCAGGCGAGGGCGGCGTGGTGGCGGCGGGTGACTTCGGGGTGGGCCCTGGTGTAGCCCTTCCACTCGTTGAGGCCGAAGTCGGCGAAGAGCGGGTTGTCCGGGTCCTCGGTGGCGCCGGGGGCGTGGTGGGCGAGCGGGAAGTCCAGCGGTTCGACGTGGGCGTCGAGGCGGGGGTTGTAGAAGAACGGCACCGAGAAGCGCTCGCGGGCGCCGGGCGGGCTCACCACGCGGTGGTTGGTGGCCTTGAGGTAGCCGTCCGTGGCCACCTCCAGCAGCTCGCCGAGGTTGACGACGAAGGCGCCGGGGAGCGGCGGGATGTCCAGGAAGGTGCCGTCGGCGCGCTCGACCTGGAGGCCGCCGACGGTGTCCTGCAGCAGCAGGGTGATGAAGCCGTAGTCCTTGTGGGCGCCGACCCCCTGGCCGGCGCCGTCCGGGGCGGTGCCCGGGTAGCGGACCAGCTTGAGCCGCAGGTGGGGGTGGTCCGCGAAGGCCTCGTCGTAGAAGTCGGGGCGGGCGCCGATCGCGGCGAGGAGTTCGTGCAGCAGCCGGTGAGCGACCCCGTCGAGGTGGTCGATCCAGCCGAGCGCGGCGGTGCGCAGCTCGGGGAGGGCCTCGGGCCACTGGTTGGGACCCTCCAGCCACCAGTACGGGGGCTCGCCGCTGCCGGGGACGTGCGGGGGCAGCTCGGCGCCGATGTCCAGCTGGTCGCGCCAGTCCTGGTTGCCGCCGGTGAGCTCGTCGCCGGTGCGGGTGTAGCCCCGGTAGTGGGGGGAGTTGAGGTTGCTCACGGCGAGCCGGTCGGCCTCGGGCAGCGCGAAGAAGGCACGCATGGCCCGGGTGAGCGCGGCCGTCTCCTCCGGGGTGACACCGTGGCCGACCAATTGGAAGAACCCGACACCGGTGGCCGCGGCACGGAGCTCGTCGTGCAGGCGGCGGCGGTCGTCCGGGCTGCCGTCGGCGAGCGAGAGGTCGATCACCGGGAGGGCGTCCACCGGGAGGGCGTCCACCGGGGTGGAGCCGGTGCCGGTCTCGGATTCGCCGGTCTCGGATATGGGCGTGTACTGCTGCGTCATGTGTGACATCCGCTGGGTCTCGTCCCGGCTGGTCCCGGTGGTCGACCGGGGACGCCGGAGCAGCCGCCTGGTGCGGCGGGTGGTCCGGGAGCCGGGAAAGGGGTGGCGGCCGGCAGGGGCCGCCGTTGAGGGTGGGTGGCGCGAGGTTCAGCCGGAGCGTCGACAGGACATGGTCGTCACGCGGAGCAGGTCCACGTGGCGGCGGCGAACAAGGATGAGCACCCCACCAGCCTAATTGACCCGTTCTGCGGCGGTCGAGCCCGGGCAGCCGAGGGCCGTTCCCGCTGGTCGGGGCGCTGACCGGGGGGCGGCCGTGGTGGCTGTGGGGTTGTGGTGGGCGGCGTGATGGGCGGTGGTGGGTGGGGGTGGGTGGGGGTGGCGCCGGGCTGCGGGCGATGGCGGCTCCCTTCAGGAGTTGTTGAGGTAGGCCAGGACGGCCAGGACCCGGCGGTTGTCGTCGTCGGAGGGCTGGAGGTCGAGCCGGACGAAGATCGACGCGGTGTGCTTGGCGACGGCCCGCTCGGTGATCACCAGTTGCTGGGCGATCGCCGCGTTGGACCGGCCCTCCGCCATCAGCGCCAGCACCTGCCGCTCGCGCGGGGAGAGGGTGGAGACCGGGCCCGCCGAGGAGTTGTGGGTGAGCAGCCGGGTGATCACCTCCGGATCCATCACGGTGCCGCCCTGGGCGACCCGCCGTACGGCGTCGATGAACTGGGTGCCGTCCATCACCCGGTCTTTGAGCAGGTAGCCGATCCCGCCGGTGCTGCCGGCCAGCAGCTCGCGCGCGTACAGCTGCTCCACGAACTGCGACAGCACGAGGACGGGCAGCCCGGGGTGGGCCTGACGGGCCGCCAGCGCGGCCCGCAGCCCCTCGTCGGTGAAGCCCGGCGGCAGCCGGACGTCCACCACGGCGATGTCGGGCCGGTCCGCGGCCACCGCGGCGAGCAGTTGCTCGCCGTCCTCCACCGCCGCGGTGACCTTCATGCCGTTGGCCTCCAGCAGCCGGGTCAGACCGTCCCGGAGGAGGAAGAGGTCTTCGGCGATGACGACGCGCACGGGAGCTCCAGGTTCACGATGGTCGGCCCGCCGGGCGGGCTGCTGATCGCGAGCACCCCGTCGAAGGCGGCCAGTCGGCGTTCGGTTCCGCTGAGGCCGGTTCCCCGGGACGGGTCGGCGCCTCCGCGCCCGTCGTCGGTGACCGATATCCGCAGCAGCCCGTCACTGTGCCCTATGTCGATCCACACGCGCGAGGCCCCGGCGTGCTTCACCACGTTGGCCAGCAGCTCCGTCACCGCGAAGTAGGCGGCCGACTCCACCGGGGCGGGCACCCGGCCGGGCAGTCCGCCGCTGAAGTCGACGGGCAGCGGCAGGTCCAGTGCCGTCGCCCGCACCGCGTCGGCCAGGCCGCGGTCGGCGAGCACCGGGGGGTGGATGCCGCGGACCAAGTCCCGCAGCTCGCTCAGCGCCTTCACCGAGGACAGCCGGGCCTCGGCGAGCAGCGGCCCGAGGGCGTCCGGGTCGTCCTTCAGCTGTTCGGCCACGGTCAGCAGCATGCCCAGAGCCACCAGCCGGGCCTGTGCCCCGTCGTGCAGGTCCCGCTCGATCCGGCGCAGTTCGGCCGCTCCGGCGTCGATGGTGTCCGCCCTGGTCCGTGCCAGGTGGCTGACCTGACGGGCGAGCTCGGCCTGCCGGGAGGGACCGAGCAGGGCCCGGGCGGCCTTCTCGTGGAGCCGCAGGACCGGTGGCGCGGCCCACAGGGCGGCCAGTGGGGCGACGGTCAGGCCCAGCGAGTAGACGACGCCCAGGTGGAAGAACTGCCCGTCGCGGCCGAAGACCTCCAGGGCGACCGGGGCCAGCAGGACGATCGCGGCGGTGACCAGCACGACGGTGCCGGTGGACAGCGTCCAGACGAAGTCCCGCCAGGTCGCCGGGTCGGTGAGCCAGCCGCCGGCCCGCAGCCGCCGCCAGGGACCGGCGGCGGCCGGCCCGCGGTACGGCACCGGGATCGGCCGCCCGCTCCACTTCCCCACGGTGCGCCTGCTCTCCGTCGCGATCCAGCGGGCGCCGAACAGCCCCAGCACCAGCAGCGAGGGTGCCAGCCAGAGCGAGCCGGCCCGGCCGCCGGGCGCGGCACCGCCGTAGAGGTGCGTCGCCATCAGTGCCATCGCCCCCGGGGCGAACAGCGCGGCGCCGACCGCCCGGCCGCCGCCCCCGGTGGCCCAGCAGAGCGCCCAGAGGGCGACCGGCGCCATCGGCACGGCCAGGACCAGCGGCCCGCCCGGGTGGAGGTCCAGGGGATCGTCCGGACCGAACAGCGCGGCGGCCAGCAGGACCGGCCCCGCCAGCAGCGCCAGCAGGCCCGTCACGGCCAGCGTCACCGCGTACCAGGCCCGCACCCCGTCCGCGCAGGCCCGTCCGACCCGCAGGGCCGGCCCGCTCAGCACTCCCGCGTCCATGACGCGCCCCTTCTCCTCCCGCGGCCCCCGTCCGGAGGCCTCGGAGCCGCGGCCCGGAGCTCGGCCGAAGCCGCGGTTCCGAGCCGAGTCGCGGAGCCCCGCGGGCCCCGGTCCCGATCTTTCGCTGGTCAGTCTGCCCGGCCGGGGCGTTCGGCGATCTAGGCCTGAACACCCAGTTCGGGGTGTATCTGGATACACCTCGCAGAGGCCGTCCAGACGGCTGTCGGCACCCCGCCGCGGATTCGTAGCGTCATGTTCCGTCAGCCGGACCGGGGTTCCCGGTGCCGGACCTCGAACAGTGGAGGGCCCGTGAACGCGCCGATCATCCGGATCCGCGGCGTCAGCAGGACGTACGACCGATCCGACGCCGCCCGGCCCGCCCTGGCCGGGCTCGACCTGGAGGTCGGGGCCGGCGAGGCGCTGGCCGTGGTCGGCCGGTCGGGCAGCGGCAAGTCCACCCTGCTGAACCTGATCGCGGGCCTCGACCGCCCGAGCGAGGGCGAGGTGGAGGTGGACGGTATCGCCGTGCACCGGCTCGGCGAGGCCGCGCTGGCCGAGTACCGGCGGGCGCGGATCGGCATGGTGTTCCAGTTCTTCAACCTGCTGGACGACCTGAGCGCGGAGGACAACGTGCTGCTCCCGGCCCAGCTGGCCGGGATGCGGCGGGAGCAGGCCCGGGCCCGGGCCGCGGAGCTGCTGGAACGGCTGGGAGTGGCCCGGCACGCCAAGGCCTTCCCGGGCAGGCTCTCCGGCGGCGAGCGCCAACGGGTGGCGGTGGCCCGGGCGCTGATGAACCGTCCGCCGCTGCTGCTGGCCGACGAGCCCACCGGGGCGCTGGACACCGCCTCGGCCGCCGACGTCCGCGACCTGCTGCGCGGGCTCAACGCGGAGGGCCAGACGATCCTGCTGGTCACCCATGACACCGCGCTCGCCGAGGCCTGCGCAGACCGGACGATCGAGCTCCTCGACGGCCGGCTGGTCCGGGACACGGCGGCCGTGCCGGCACCGGGCGGTGGCCGGTGAGCGCGCTCGGCAAGGTGGTGCGCGCCGGGGTCGGCCGCCGGCGGGTGCAGACCCTGGTCATGGTGCTCACCACGACGATGGCCGTGACGGCGTGCATCCTCGCGCTCGGGCTGCTGGTCGCCGCCCAGGGCCCGTACCAGCGCTCCTTCGCCGACCAGCACGGCGCCCACCTCAACGTGCTGTACGACCGGGCCGGGGCGAGCGCCGACCAACTCGCCTCGACGGCCCGGGCGCCGGGCGTGACGGCCTCGGCCGGCCCCTACCAGGCGGTCGCCGTCCAGCCGCGCTCCGGCCCCGGCAACCGGATCCCCCCGGAGGGGAGCCCGCTGCCGCCGATGACGCTGGTCGGCCGCGCCCAAGGCGGCCAGCTGGACGGTCTGCGGATCACCAACGGCCGCTGGGTCGCGGGCCCCGGCGAGGTGGTGTTCCTGGACGGGCACTCCCCGCTGGCGGTCGGCGAGAGCATGGAGTTCCCGGACCTCCCGGGGCGCCCGGTGCTCAAGGTCGTCGGCCTGGCGGCCTCGGTCTCCTGGAGCGCGGACGGCTGGGTCGCCCCCGAGCAGGTGGCCGGGCTGACGGCGCCCGGCACGGTGCCCGCCGCCCAGTACCTCTACCGCTTCGCCCGGGCCGGCAGCGACGCCGAGGTGGAGGCCGACCGCGCCGCGCTGGCCGCCGCGGTCCCGGACGGAGCGCTCGTCCGCGCCACCTCCTACCGGCCCGCCCGGGAGGAGGCGAACCGGACGGCCTCGACTTTCGTCCCGTTCGTCACGGCCTTCGGGGTGCTCGGTCTGGCCATGTCGGTGCTGATCATCGGCGTCGTGGTCAGCGGCGCGGTCAGCGCCGCTACCAGGCGGATCGGGATCCTCAAGTCCCTGGGCTTCACTCCGGCCCAGGTGGCGCGCGCCTACGTCGGCCAGGCGCTGATCCCCGCCGGGGCCGGTACGGCGCTCGGCGTGCTCCTCGGCAACCTGCTGTCCGTGCCGGTCCTCGGGCTGGCGCACAAGGCCCTGCGCGGCGGGTTGCTCGGCATCCCGGTCTGGGTGGACGCCGTGGTCGCGGCGGCGGCCCTGGGAGCCGTGGCGGCCACGGCGCTGGTGCCGGCGCTGCGGGCCGGGCGGCTGCGGACGGTGGAGGCGCTGGCCGTCGGCCGGACGGCGCCGGGTGCCAAGCGGGCGGTCGCTCGCGGCGCGGCCGCCGGGGCCGGGGGCGCGGGCCCGCTCTCCTGGGCGAGGGACCAGATCGGCCGGCTGCCGGTGCCGCGGGCGCTCAGCCTCGGGCTGGCCTCCCCGCTCAACCGGCCGGGCCGCTCGGCGACCACGGGCGCCGCCGTGGTGCTCGGTACGGTCGGGGTCACCCTCTGCATCGGCCTGACGCTCTCGCTGGGCTCCCTCCAGGACGGACTGGGGGCCGACCGCGCCGGCAAGGTGGTGGTCCAGGCCCCGATCGAGGGCCCCGCCCGGTCCGTCGACCACGTGGACGAGGCGGCCGTCGCCAAGGCCATCGACTCCCGTCCGGGCACCCGGGCCTGGTACAGCAGCGTTCCGACCCCGGTCACCGTGGCCGGCAGCACCGGGCGCTCCCAGGTGGTCGCGTTCAGCGGCGACGCCTCCTGGAGCGGATTCCAACTGGTCTCCGGCCGCTGGTTCCACGGCCCCGGCGAGATCGTGGTGACCGCCGCCCACCTGCGGGCCGGGCGGGCGAAGGTCGGTGACACCGTCACCCTCACCGACCACGGGCGCAGCACCCCGGCGAGGATCACCGGCGAGGTTTTGGCCGTCCACGACCTGGTGTTCACCGACCGCTCCACGCTGGCGCCGCTCGGCGGAGCGATCCAGGCCGAGGCGCTCGCCTTCCGCATCGACCTCGCCCCGGGCACCGATGCACAGGCCTACGCCGACGGCCTGGACGAGGCGGTGAAGCCGTTGGGCCTGGCCGCCGACCCGGGTGAGGCCCCCCTCAACATCGTGGTGCTGGCGATGAACACCCTGGCGGGCACGCTCACGCTGCTGCTCTCCGTGGTGGCGGGGCTCGGGGTGCTCAACACCGTGCTGTTGGACACCCGGGAGCGGGTGCACGACCTCGGGGTGCTCAAGGCGCTCGGGATGTCACCCCGGCAGACCATCGGCATGGTGCTCACCTCGGTCTGCGGCACCGGGCTGGTCGCCGGGCTGATCGGGGTCCCGATCGGCATCCTGGTGCACCACCGGGTGATGCCCGCGATGGCCCGGGCCGCCGGGATAGGCGTTCCGCACTCCGACCTCGCAGTCTTCGCCCCGTCGGTGGTGGGGCCGCTGATACTCGGCGGCCTGGCGTTGGCCCTGCTCGGCGCCGCCCTCCCGGCCACCTGGGCGGCCCGCACCCGGACGGTCACGGCCCTGCGGACGGAGTGACGGCGGGGGAGGGCCGCCCGGCCCGGGGCGGCTGAGGACCACCCCGGGCCGGGGCGCCCCCTCCGCGAGGGCGCCCCGGGCTCAGGACAGCCGCGCCGCCGCGTAGGCCTCCATGGCGGCCCGCTGGTACGCGGCCAGGCCCGGGGCGATGGCCTCGTACGCGGCGCTCCACTGCTCGTTCTCGGTGCAGGAACGGGCGATCGCCAGGTACTCCTCGGCCGGGACCGAGCGGATGGTTCCGAGCAGCCGGTACTCCTCGTCGATCGTGCTCTGCACGGCCTCGGCGTCGGCCGGGTGGTCGGCCGCCATCAGCTCCGCCAGCCGGATCATGCGGGTGGTCCGCTCGCGCTGTCCGGCCTCGACCTCGGCCGGGGTCATCGCGGCGGTCGCGCGCCGGGCCGCCTCGGCGTGCTCGGGGAAGTCGCGCAGACTCGCGTCGACGTCATCGGGCTGGATGCCCTCGAACAGGTTCTCGGGGCGGTTGATGGTCATGGGCGTGCCGTCCTTCCAGGAGCCTTCCAGGTCGGCGATCGTGCGGGAAACGGTGGCGGCCAGGGCGTCGAGCCGATCGCGCTCGGCGAGCAGCCGCCGGTGGTGGCCCCGCAGGGCCTCCAGCTCGTCCACCTGATCGCCCAGGATCCGGGCGATCTCGGTCAGCCCCACGCCCAGCGCCCGCAGTACCAGGATCTGCTGCAGCTGGAGCAACTGCCGTTCCTCGTAGTAGCGGTGGCCGTTGGAGCCGATCCGGGCCGGGGGCAGCAGCCCGATCTCGTCGTAGTGCCGCAGCGTTCTGGCGGTCACGCCGGACATCCGGGCCACTTCGGCGATGGGCCAGGCCATGGCTGCCTCCCTCGTTTCCACGTCCCCACGTTCGCGTGGACCGGGGCCGGTTCTCCGGCCCTGACCACGACGGTAGGAGCTGCCGCTGCGGCAGCTTCAAGCCCAGGACGTCCCGCCGGGCGTCGCCCCCACCCGCAAGCCTCCTCCTACGCCTCGTGCGCCTTCCACGCCTCCTCGAACCAGTCCAGAGACTGCCCGTGCGGCCCGGTGAAGGCCACCGGCCGTTCGTCCAGGGCGAGTGCGAACAGCCCGGAGCCGGCCGGGGCCGGGCGGGGGAGGCGCCGGGCGACCGCCGGCAGTACCGAGACCGCCTCGTTGGAGATCCAGTGGCCGGGCAGCTCGCGCATCGTCGCCGCGAACTCCTCCCGTGCCTCCGGTGGCAGGTAGGCGAGGACCGCGCTGTGGAACACCACCGGCGTCGCCCCCGCCGGTGCCTGCGCGACCAACTCCCTGACCGTCGCGTTGAGATCGCCGCGCACCAGCAGCGGCGGTTCGGCCCGGGCGACCCGGACGGCACCGCGCAGCCGCTCCAGCCGGTGGGCCTGCTCGGGCCAGACCAGCGACTCCAGCCAGCGCATGTCCTCCTCGGCCCGTACGTCCAGCGGGTTGAGGTCGATCCCGGCCCGCCACACGACCTCGGGCAGCCGCTCCCGGAGGGAGTCGGTGAGCGGTACCGGCCCGCTCATCGCGCAGTCCAGCGTCACCGGGCTCGCAGTGGCGCCGAACTCGACGGCCGGGGCACCGGCACCGCCGCCCCTCCCGGTTCCCTCCTCGGCCGAGTGCCCCTCCTCGGTCACGTGCCGGTACCGGTAGCGATACCGGTCCGGGTACAGGCAGAGCCCGGCGGAGGCACCCACCTCGATCAGGGCGAGCGGCTGCGGCAGCATGGCCAGCAGCGGCAGCAGGGTGGCACAGCGGCCCGCCTCGTTGGTCTGCGTCCGCCGCTCCAGCATCGTCGCCGAGACCTCGGACCAGTGCTCCGCCACCCAGTCGCGGAAGGCTGGCCACCCCTCCGTCACCGGCCCGCCCAGGTGCCGGACCGCGCCGAACAGCAGGTTCGGCTGCCGCTTCGCCACCGGAAGCCCATCCAGCAGCCCACCCAACTGCCTGTCCCCGGCAGTGCGCTCGGCCAGCTCCCGGTAGATCGGCGAGTTGCCGCGCGCCTCCCGCTCCGCGAACGCCCGGTAGAGCTCTCCCGTGTCGCTGCGCATTCCCCGTTGATCCCTTCGACGCCGTCCCGAGTGATCGAATCGGCCCAGCGTACGCCCGGTCCGAATCCGCTCCCGCCGTCACCGTGTGCCCACCGTGCGTCCCGCGCCGGCTGGCGCAGAGCCCCGGTCCCAGCGCACTCCGGGGCGATGCCGCGGGCGTCGCCCCGACTCGGCCCCGGTCGCACGGAACGGGCCCGGACCCCACCGGCGCCGCCCGCTGGGACGCGGCGGCTTGCCCCGGGACGCCCGGTGTTGCCCCCTCGGCCCCTTCGGGGACGCCCCGGCCCGTGCGGGGACCCCGGCCCTTGAACCGTCCCCGGCCGGACTCCGACCTGCGTCCGTCCGGACCTCGACCTGCGTCCGTCCGGACCCCGAGCGCCGCCCGGCCCGGCCGAGGCTCCCCGGACCGCCGGAGCCGCTCAGCCGAGCAGGCCGCCCATGTGGCCGTCCTCGGCGAGCAGGCGCCAGGAGCAGCCGGGCGAGGCGAAGGCCTCCGGGTCGACGGCCTCCACCAGCCGGTCCACCACCGCGCTCAGCAGGGCCTGCGGGTCGAACACCGCCCATGTCTCCCGGGCCCGGCCGTAGTCCCAGCGGTCCCACTCGGCGCGCAGCCGCTCGTACGTCCAGAGGGCGTAGAGCAGGGCGGACAGGTCACGGTTGAGGTAGGCCTCGGGGTGGCCGTCGTCGTACCAGTCCGGCAGCTCCAGCCGGCCGGTGGCGCCGTCCAGGGCGATCGTGAGATCGGTCGGCCAGTCCCCGAGGGCGAGGAAGTCCCGCTGGTAGGGGCGTTCCTCCTCGCCGTCGAAGTACTCCGGGTACGCCTCGCCCATGGTGACCAGCGGCTCCTCGCACACCCCGAACATCGCCCCGCCCAGCGGCAGGCCGACCTCGGTCAGCAGCCGCCGGGTCGGCTCGTGCGCCAGGGCGGCGGGCAGGTCCTCGGCCCGGAAGCGGTGCACCCGGCCGGGGCCGCCGTCCTGGTCCGTCAGCGCGGCCAGCTCCGCCACCAGTTCCGGGGTCGTCTCGTACGCGGGCCCGTCCGGGCCGCCGGGTTGCGCGCCCCAGCCCAGTGAGCGCACGAGCAGCGCGGTGCCCCAGTGCGGCGGCGGCACGGCGGCGTCGCCGAACAGCGCGGGATCGACCTCCCGCATCCGCAGCTCGGCCCCCGCCAGCACCTCGGCCAGTGCGGCCGGTCCGCGCCGCCCGTCCAGGGCCTCCGGCCGCCGGGCCTCCTCGGCCACCGCGTCCACCGCGCGCACCAGGCCCGCCAGTTCGGCCACGCCGGAGGCCAGCAGATCGCGCCGCGGGCCGCCGTTGTCCAGGAACACCTCGCCGGTCACGCCGTCCAGCAGCACCAGGCTGCCGCCGGCGGCGAACGGCGTGCAGTACTCCGTCTCCCCGAGGAGGAACAGCCGCTCCGCCTCCGCCGGGACGGCCGTCAGCGCCCCGTCCCCGAGCACCCCGAAGTCCAGGAACGCCCCGGCCGCCGGCAGCCCCTCCCGCGCCAGGAACTCCCGACTGCCCGCGTGCACGACCCCGCACGGCAGCTCCGCCGCCTGCCCGAACCCCACGTGCCCCACCCCTCCCGGCCTACCCCGTGACCCACAGACCCTAGCGGCCCGCCCCGACATCCCCGGCGTGCCCGCGCCGCGGTTCACGGCGGAGCGTCGGCCGCCCGTGCCCACTCGCCCGTGCCCGTGCCCGTGCCCGCTCGCCCGTGCCCGCTCAGGGCAGCGCGACCTGGTCGACGTTCCAGTGCCGGGGCAGGTCCGCGTCGTAGAAGACGCGGGCGTAGTGCTCCTCGGGGACGAGGTGGCAGCGGGCGCACCGCGGGCGGCGGCGGACGACCACCGGGTGCGTGAAGACCGCCGGGTGCGTGAAGGCCTCGGGGTGCGGCGACCCGAGGCGGGCGAGGGCGGCGGTGACGGCAGGCCAGGAGGCGGTGTCGGGGCAGCAGCCGGTGGAGTGGTTGCCGACCGTCCCGACCTTCCCTCCGTCCCCGGACCGCCGGAACCCGATCTCCCCGGCGCCCGGTGCCGGCTCCCCGCCCGCGCAGGCCACGTGCCCGCTACGGCGCGGGGCGAGTCGCAGCGCGCGGCCGGGGGAGACCACGAAAGTGAACGGTTCCGCGAGTTCCTCCGCCGAGCGGTCCGCCGTCCAGCCGGCGAACTCACCCGCCGTCCGGAACCGTCGACCGCCACCGCTCCCCACCCACAGCTCCGGCGGCCCCCGTACCGGTACGCCCGCCCGAAGCCGTCCGTCACCTCCGTGGCGATCCCGCGCCCGGCCGGCCGCGCCCGCCGGTAGGCCATCTCGACGGCCGTCCCGCTGAGGCCGAAGTCCCGTAGCCGGTCGAGGAGTTCGCAAACGGACCGGAATAGAGGGTCCGATCCCCCGTGGAACGGGACGGGCGCGCTCTCGCGGATCGCCCGCAGCGCGGCCACCGGGTCGGTGAGCGGCCCGGCGAGCCGGAGCCGGGCCGGTCCGTGGGTGGTCGGCAGCGCCTCGCGGACGTCCCGCGGTGCGGCCCCGGGGCCCGAGTCCTCGCAGCACAAGGTGCCGCACCGCGGGCAGAAGCGTTCGGCGTCCCACCACAACTCCCCCTCGCGGTGCGGGAACTGTCCGAGGCTGCGGACGGCGGTGCCCCCGCAGTCCGCAGCCTCGGACGGCTGTCCCCGCACCCTGCTCCGCCCCCGCCGTGCCGGATCTCCCCATGCCCGACACCCTGCGGCGGCGCTCCGCGGGCCGTTCGGCCCGTAGGGTGCGGGGATGAGGCGCTATGTGCTGACGGGTACTCCGGGGGCCGGGAAGACGGCGATCCTGCGATGGCTGGAGTGCGCGGGACACCCGGTGGTCGAGGAGGCCGCCACGGACGTCATCGCGTTGCGGCAGGCCCAGGGCGAGCCGGAGCCGTGGACGGACCCGTCGTTCGTGGACGCGGTGGTGGCGCTGCAGCGGCGGAGGCAGGAGGGGGCCGCCGGCGGGCCGGGGGAGGTGTGGTTCTTCGACCGCTCGCCGGTGTGCGCGTACGCCCTGGCGGTGTACCTCGGCCATCCGGTGTCCCCGGCCCTCGCCAGGGAGCTCGACCGCGTCCGGGAGGAGGGGGTCTACGAGCGCCGGGTATTCTTCGTGGAGAGCCCGGGTTTCGTCACCCCGTCCGGGGCGCGGCGCATCTCGTACGAGGAGTCGCTGCGGTTCGAGCGGATCCACCGGGAGGCCTACGCCGGGTTCGGGTACGTGTGCGTGCCGATCGCCCCGGGGCCGCTCGCGGACCGGGCGGCGGCCGTCGTGCGGCACGTCGACGGGGCCGTCGCGTCGGTGTGCCGGGCCGCCGACCGGCGCCGGGGCTGACGGTTCAGGCCTGGCCGCCGGCTTCCCGGGCCGCCCGTTCCACGCGGTCGTGGTGGGCCCGCCACCAGTCGGCGTCGCCGGGGGCGGTGTTGGCGCCGTCGGGGCGCTGGCCGGTGGCGCCGTCCACGAGTTCGCGGACCAGGTCGGCGTGGCCGACGTGGCGGTGGGTCTCGGCGATCATGTGGACGAGTACCCGGTGCAGGGTCTGTTCGTGGCGGGCGCCGAACGGCACCGTGCCGACGGCGTCCAGCGGCAGGGCGTCGATGGTGGCGTCGGAGTGGGCCCAGACCCGCCGGTAGCGCCCGACGATCTCCTCGGTGCTCTCGTCCGCGCGTGCCCACAGGTCGCCGTTGGGCTCGGTCCCGCCGGTGATCCACACCGGGGAGGGCTCGGGGAAGGGGCGGCCGAAGGTGTCGCCGAAGTACAGCGCCTCGGCGCCGGTGACGTGTTTGACCAGGCCCAGCAGGTTGGTGCCGGTGGGGGTGAGCGGGCGGCGCAGGTCGTACTCGGAGAGGCCTTCGAGCTTCCAGAGCAGGGCGTCGCGGGCGTCCTGGATGTAGATCCGGAGATCGTTCTTGTCATCTGCAGAAGTCATGTGATCAGTCTGTTGATCATGGGATTTCTGTCCATCGAATTCCGATCCCACCCGATTCTGACCTCACGTCAGATCGTGCCATGATCAAGCCTGTTCACCCGACGCCGAAGCCCCGGAGGAGCGGCCATGGCCGACGACACCTGGTCCTGGGACGAGACGCTGTTCGCCGGAACGGCGGCCCACTACACCCGCGGCAGGCTCCCCTACGCCCCCGGACTGGCCGGGGAACTGGGACTCGACGGACGGGGACGGCTGCTCGACCTGGGGTGCGGCCCGGGAACGCTGACACTGGGCCTGGCGCACCTGTTCCGCGAGGTCGTCGGAGTGGACCCGGACGCCGGGATGATCGGCGAGGCACGCCGCGCCGGCGCCACGGAGCCCAAGGTCACCTGGGTCCGGGCCCGGGCCGAGGAACTGCCGCCGGGCCTCGGCACCTTCACCCTGGCCGTCTTCGGCCAGTCCTTCCACTGGATGGACCGCGACCCGGTGGCGGCGACGGTACGGCGCCTGCTGCGGCCCGGCGGCGCGCTGGCCCACATCTCGGACCTGAAGGGCGAACCGCGCCCCACCGAGGGACTGCCGCACCCACCGGTCCCGTACGCCGCGATCGGCGAGCTGGTCCGGCACTACCTCGGCCCGGTCCGCCGCGCCGGGCAGGGGCTGCTGCCGCACGGCACGCCGGACGGCGAGGCCGCCGTCCTCGCCCGGGCGGGATTCGCGGGCCCGCGGCGGATCGTCGTCCCGGGCGGGCAGCCGCTGGAACGCACGGCCGACGACACGGTCGCGGGCGTCTTCGCGCTCTCCTCCTCCGCCCCGCACCTGTTCGCCGAGCACCGCCCGGCCTTCGAGTCGGACCTCCGCCGCCTCCTCGCCCGGACCTCGCCGTCGGGGCTCTTCTCGGAGCGGCAGCCGAGCAGCGAGGTGTTCGTCTGGCGCACCGCGGCGGCGCGTTGACCGCCCGGCCGGCCCTGCCCCGGCCCGCCCTGACCCGGCCCGCCCTGACCCAGACCGCCCTGACCCCGCCCCGACCCCGCCCTGACCCGACCCGGTCCGGGCGGCGGAAGCCGGTCAGCGGACCACGTCGAAGACCTGCTTCTGGAGGCCGTTCCCGTACACCTCGTGCTCGACCAGCTTCAGCTTCTGGGTGTCCTTGTCCGTCGTGCTGAACAGGCGCTTGCCGGCGCCGAGCAGCAGCGGGAAGACGAGCAGGTGGTAGCGGTCGATCAGGCCGGCGTCCGAGAGGGCGTGGTTCAGGGCGGCGCTGCCGTGGACGATGATCGGGCCGCCCTCGGTCTCCTTCAGCGCGGCGACCTCGTCGAGCGAACGCAGGATGGTGGTCTCGCCCCAGTTCGACACCAGGTCGTCCTCGGTGAGGGTGGTGGAGACGACGTACTTCGGCAGCGCCTTGTAGCGGGCGAACTCCGGCATGTCCGGCCACACCGGGCTGAACGCCTGGTAGCTGACCCGCCCGAGCAGCATGGCGGTGGCCTCCTCCTGCTCCCGGCCCTTGATCTCGAAGGCCTCGGGGAGGAACTCGATGTCCTTGAAGGTCCAGCCGGCGTTGCGGTAGCCGGGTTCGCCGCCGGGGCCTTCGACGACGCCGTCGAGGGAGACGAAGGCGGTGCTGATCAGGGTGCGCATGGGGTTCCTCGGTTTCTCGTGCGGATCCGGTTCCGTCGGGTCCGGCTGATCCGGCTGATTCGGTCGGTGCGGAAGGCCCGGAAGGCCCGGAAGGCCCGGAAGGGGTGCGGTAACGGGTGCGGCAAGGGCGGAAGTGCTCAGGGGCCGCGAAGGCCGCCAAGGCGCGGCTCAGGCAAGCACCCCGGCCAGCCACCGCTGCCAATCGGCCTCGGCCCCCTCCGGAGCCGGGCCGAAGAGGTGGTGGAACATCAGCACCAGGCCGGAGCCGTGGTGGAAGGTGTACAGCCCGTCGGCGGTGCGGACCTCGAAGCGTTCGTCGTCCGCCCAGACCACCTCGCCGTCCAGCGGCGGCAGTCCCGCCGGCTCGCCGTGGAACAGGGTTCCGGCGGCGACCGGGAGCGGCAGCGACAGGGCGCGGGCGAGCAGGGCCCGGACCTCCGGTTCCGGGCGGCCGGCCGACGGCGCGGCGGCGAACACGGGGACGGCGGTGCGTCCGGGGAAGTGGGCGAGGTACTCGCGGAGCGTGTGGAGGTGGAAGGGCCAGCCGCGGCGCAGCGCGTCGTACTCGTCCTGCCAGTCGTCGCCGAGCAGGCCGCTGTGGACGACGCGGAGCACGGTGGCGCCGCCGTCGCGGCCCTCGATCAGGTACTCGAAGGCCATGAAGCGGCCGTCCTCGCCGGTGGCCGTACGGGTGGCCAGGCGCTTGCCGGGTTCGTAGGCGGTGACGACGGCCTCCGTGCGGTGGCCTCCGGTCTCCATGGCGGCGGTGCCGCCCTCGCGCGGGTCCAGCTCGTTGCGGCCCATGAACCAGGAGTCGATGCCCGGTCCGGTGGCGATCGCCTCCCAGACCTGCTCCGGGTCGGCCGGCAGGGAGGTCTCCAGCTCGATCTCGAAGGGGTGGGTCATCGTGGGTCCTCCTGGTTCGGTGCGGTCCTGGTCGGCTCTTCCGCCGGGGTGCCGTCGGGGCCCGGCTCCGCGCCGGCTCCGGTCCGCGCCCCGGCTCCGTTCTCGGTGGCGGGGATCTGGTGGAGTCCGACGATCACCCGGTGGCTGCGGCCCCCGGGGGCGGACTCGTCGTGGTACCGGCTGACGAGGGTGGCCACGGACTGGGCCAGCTCCTCGGCGAAGGCGGCCCGGTCGGTCGCGGAGGCGAACCGCACCTGCGCGTCGATGCCGAAACTGGCGACCCGCCGGCGGGCCCGGGAGGCGCCGGTCAGCAGGGCCCCGACCTCCTGCACCAGCCGGGAGCCGAGTGCCAGCAGCCAGCGGGCGGAGAGCTGGTCCGGGGAGCGGGCGGGGTCCGGGCTCACGGCGGCCAGGACGCTGGGGGAGATCACGAAGGAGGCCGCGGTGGCGCGGTAGAGCCGTTCGGTGACGTTGCCCTTGCGGCGTTCCTCGGCGAGTTCGACGAGGCCGTGCCGCTCCAGCTCCTTCAGGTGGTAGTTGACCTTCTGCCGGGGCAGCCCCAGCCGGGCGGCCAGCATGGCGGCCGAGGCGGGCTCGGTCAGGGCGGCGAGGAGGCGGGACCGCATCGGGTCCAGCGAGGCCTCGGCCGCGGCGGGTTCTTCGATCACGGCGACTTCCAGCACCGTTCCAGCATTCAACCGACAAAAAAATTTGTCAAGGAAAAAACGCTTGTCGGTAGCCCGGTCGGGCGAACCCCGTCCCCCGTCCGGCTCGCTCGCGCTTCAGGGCGAACGCGCAGGTGCGGAGCGGCCCCAGGGCGACGGCGATGCCGAATCCCATGATCATCACTGTTTCCGGATCCCGTGCCCGACGCTCGTCGGCACATCCACAAGAGGCGCGGACCGCCCCGAAGGACCCGGTTCCCGGGGGGGCCGGCTCCCGAAGGAGGGGGAAGTGGATCCGATGAGGCGGTGTCGCATATCCGATTTTCGCTACCGGAGTTCGGTGCGGGGGCGGCATGCTTCGCGGCATGACGGCATTCGGTGGGAGTGGCCGGTCGACGGTCGTTCTGTGGGCGGTCCTGACGGCGTTGTGCGTGGTGGCGGTCGGCGTCGCCGTGCTCCTCGGCCTGGCCCGGGTGGCGCCATGGGGACCGGTGGAGCGCGTGGTGGTGTCGACGTGCGAAACCAGGCACGCCGGACGCAATGACTACGTGCAGTGCGACGGCGTCCTTCCCGACGGCGCCCCGGTCTCGCTGCGCCACGACGGCCGTCCCGGGGAGGGGGTGGATGCGGTGCGGGCGCCCTGGGGCTCGTACGTCGTTCCCCGGACGGGCTTCGCCGCCTGGGCCGAGGCCCTGGCGGCTCCGCTGGTGCTGTCCCTGGCGACGGTGGCGTGCGTGGTCGCCCTGCGGAAGTCGGCCCGCCGGACCCGGTACCGCCCTGGGGGCGGGCTGCGATGAGTTCGATCGCGATGTGTCCTGTCCCGGCATCTGCTGGGGGCGGCTCCGGAAGAGGTAGTTTGATCGTTCTGCGGCGAGGGCGAGGGCGGAAAGGCGGTGCGGATGTCCGAGCGGGCGGTGAGGCCGAGCGAGGTTCTGGCCGAAGGCGAGGTGAGGCTGCTGCAACGGGCTCTCCTCGAATGGGGCGGGCCGGCGCGGTGCAGCGACCAACTCGCCTTCGGCATGGGGTTCGCGGACGCCGGTGATCTGCTCGATCAGTGCCGCACCCTGCGCCGCGCTCTGGGAAACGACGAGCCCGTCAAGCCCGTCGAGTGGGCGCGGACCCTCCTGGCCGCGGAGATCGTCTTCGTCAGCGACCTCGCCGGCTCGGGCGTCGAGTGGCGAACGACCACGGGGCTCAGCGACGAGGCCACCCTCCCGATCCTCCGATCGATCCAGCGAAAGCTGTCCAGGACCGTGAGCGCCTACTACGGAAGACGTCCGGCCGCACAGCCCCGAGGCGATGGGGGCGGCTGGGCTTGATGCGGTCGGCCAGGGCGAGGCGGAGGACGGGCCCCGGTCATCGCGCGTACAGCCGGTCCAGGGCCGTGCGGCTCTCCTCGTCCGCGGCGCGGTAGACGAGAAGGCGCAGTCCCGGATCCTGGAGCGGTAGCAGGACTTCGAATTCGACGGTGATCGCACCCGCGACCGGATGCCGCAGCACCTTCCGGCCGCGTCCGTTGACGCTGACCTCCCGCTCCGACCACAAGCGGGCGAAGTCCTCGTCCTGCGTGACGAACTCGGCGATGAGATCGGACAGTTCCCGGTCTTCCGGGTGAGCGGCCCAGGCCGCGCGCAGGTGGGCGATCCCGTCCCGCAGCGCCTGCTCCCGGTCGGCGTAGAAGTCGCGCATCGCCGGGTGCAGCAGGCACAGCCGCATCGCGTTGCGCCGTGACGGCGGTACGGCCTCGAAGCCCGGCAGCAGCCGGGCCATTTCGGGGGTCCAGGCGAGGACGTCGTAACGGTGGTTCAGCAGCATGGCCGGCAGCGGCGAGAGGTCGCCGACCAGGCGGGCCAGCGACGGCGCCGCACCGGCGGCGGGCCCACCGGTGGTGTCGGGGCGGCGGCGTCCGGCCAGGTCGAACAGGTAGTCCCGTTCGCTCGCGTCCAGGCGCAGTGCCCGGGCCAGCGCCGCCAGGACCTCCGCGGAGGGCCGCAGCCCCCGGCCCTGTTCCAGCCGGACCACGTAGTCGGTGCTCACCCCGGCCAGCTCGGCGACCTCCTCGCGGCGCAGCCCCGGTGTCCGCCGGGCCCGCCGATGCGACGGCAGACCCAGCCGGTCCGGGTCGAGGCCTTCGCGCCTGTTCCGCAGGAACGCGGCCAACTCCTGGGCGGGGTCCATGGTTCGGCTCGTCATGACCGGTCCAACCGCCGGGGTGGGACCGCTCTTCCCAGGAAGTTCCCTCCCTTATCCCGGGCCGGCGGCCGCCGCAGACTCGGTCCCGGCGACGGAACACGAGCACACGCGAGCACAGGAGAACCTGATGGCACTGGCCCTGGACGACTACCGGCTGCTGGGCCGCTCGGGACTGCGGGTGTCACCGCTGGCCCTGGGCACCGCGACCTTCGGCACCGAATGGGGGTGGGGCGCCGAACGGGCCGAGGCCCGCAAGCTGTTCGACCGCTACGTCGGGCTCGGCGGCAACCTCCTCGACACCGCCGACACCTACACCGAGGGCAGCTCCGAGCGCCTCCTCGGCGAGTTCGCCCACGAGGAGCGCGAACGCCTGGTGCTGGCGACCAAGTACTCGACGCTGCGCCGCCCCGGCGACCCGAACTCCGGGGGCGGGCACCGCAAGGCGCTGTTCGGCTCGGTGGAGAGCAGCCTTCGGCGGTTGGGCACCGACTACCTCGACCTGCTGTACCTGCACGTCTGGGACTTCCGGACGCCGGTGGAGGAGGTGCTGCGCGGGCTGGACGACCTGGTCCGGCAGGGCAAGGTGCTGTACGTGGCGATCTCCAACACCCCGGCCTGGCAGGTGTCCCGGATGCAGGCGATCGCCGACCTGCGCGGCTGGTCGCCGCTGGTCGCGCTGCAGGTCGAGTACAGCCTGATCGAACGCACCGCGGAGCGCGACCTGATCCCGATGGCCCGGGAGCTGGGCCTGGGCGTGGTCCCGTACTCGCCGCTCGGCGGCGGGGTGCTCAGCGGCAAGTACGGCCGGGAGGACGTGGGCGCGACGGGCGCAGGCCCCGACGGGAGCACCCGTCGGAGCCACAACCTCGCCCTGGGCACCCTCACCGAACGCAGCCTCGGCGTGGCCGGGGTGGTCCGGGAGCTGGCCGTCGAGCTGGGGCACACCCCGGCCCAGGTGGCGCTGGCCTGGACGCTGCGGAAGCCGGGCGTGACGAGCACGCTGCTCGGCGCCCGTACCCCGGCCCAGTTGGAGGACAACCTGGGCGCCCTGGCGGTCGAGCTGACGGACGCCCAACTGGCCCGGCTCGACGCGGCGGGCGCGATCGCCCTCGGCCGGCCGCACGACCTGCTGGCGAGCGAGCCGATTCGCCAGGTGACCACGGGCGGCCTGCGGATCGAGACCCGGCGCTGACGGCCGCCGTCAGCGCCGGGCGCCGGGAGCCGGGAGCCGGGAGCCGGGAGCCGTGGGCCCGGGGCCGGGAGCCCGGAGCCGGGGGTCGGTTCACCGTCCGGGCGGACCCGTTCGGATCGCTTCCGCCGTCGGACTCGCCGTCCTCACCGTCGGACCCACGGTCCTCACGCCCTCACGCCCTCAGGGCGGGGGTGAGCCTCGTGGCGCCGGTCGAACGGGTGCTTCGGCTCACCGAGAGTGACAGGTGGGGCGGACGAGTCGGACTTGAATCTTTGCGAACGAATGTTCGATCCTGGGGGTGTGCCCGTTTTCGAATCTGTTTTCGAATCCACCGCCGAGCAGCCCGCACACCCCGTGCTCCGCCCGGTGGCGTCCCCGGCTGCCGTGGCGGGGGAGCGGGGGGAACACGAGGGGCCGCGGGCGGCGGAGCCCCGGGGGCTGCTGCCGGTGCCGTCCGCGCTGCGGGAGGTGCTGCCCGAGGCCGGGTTGCGCAGGGGGACGGCGGTGTCGGTGGCGGGCGGGGACACCGGGCTGCTGCTGGCGCTCGCCGCCGGGGTGAGGGAGACCGAGGGCGGCTGGGCCGCGGCGGTCGGACTGCCGGACCTGGGGCTGGCCGCCGCCGAGGGGTACGGCCTGGACCTGCGACGGCTGCTGGTCGCGGACGACCCGGGGCCGCACTGGGCCGAGGTGGTCTCGGTGCTGGCCGGCGCGGTCGAGCTGATCATGCTGCGCCCGGACGGGCCGGTGCCGCCGAAGCTGGCCGCCCGGCTGGCGGCGGTGCTGCGGCGCAGCGGCTGCGTGCTGCTGGTCGCCGGACCGTGGCCGGGCGCGGTACTGCGGCTGGGGGTTCGCTCCGGGCGCTGGTTCGGGCTGGGCGACGGCCACGGGCAGCTCGTCGGGCGACAGGTGGAGGTGGTGGCCGAGGGGCGCGGTTCGGCGGTCCGCGGCCGGACGGCCCGGCTCTGGCTGCCGGACGAGTACGGCGCGGTGCGCCCGCTCCGGGAACAGTCGCAGCCGGTGGCGGAACCGACGGCGGTGCCGGCAGTGCCGGTGGTACCAGCGGTACCGGCCATATCAGCAGTACCGGCAGTACCGGCAGTACCGGCCATACCGATGATGCCGGGCATGCCGGTGGCGGAGCCCGTGGCACCCCGCGTGGCGGCGGTGGTCTGAGATGGCGGACGACAGGACACCCCGGGTGCTGGTGGTCTGGTGCCCGGACTGGCCGGTGGCGGCCGTCACCGGCGACGACCCGGTCGCGGTGACCGAGGGCGGGCGGATCCTCGCCTGCTCGGCGGGCGCCCGGGCGGCCGGGGTGAGGCAGGGGCAGCGGCTCAAGCTGGCCCAGCGGCTCTGCCCGGAGCTGGAGCTGCGCGACCGCGACCCGGAGGCGGAGGCCCGCCGCTTCGAGCCGGTGGTCGCGGCGGTGGAGGCGTTCACGCCCCGGGTGGAGGTGATCCGCCCGGGCCTGTGCGCGATTCCGGTGAAGGGCCCGGGCCGCTACTTCGGCGGCGAGGAGACGCTGGTCGGCAAGGTCGGCAGGGCGGTGGCGGACGCCCTCGGGCAGCCGCTCGTCCCGGACGCCGTCCCGGGCGCGATGGCCGTCGAACCCCGCCCGGAATCCGGTGCCCGTCCGGAACCCGGTGCCCGTCCGGAACCCGATGCCCGTCCGGAATCCGGTGCCCGCCCGGAATCCTCCCCACAGCCGGAGCCCGCCTCCCGGCCGGACCCCACGCCCCCGCCGGCCGCCACTCCCCGGGCCCGGGTCGGTGTCGCCGACGGCCTGTTCGCCGCCGTGCTCGCCGCCCGGGCCGGGGTGCTGGTCCCGGCCGGCCGGACGCCGGAGTTCCTCGCCCCGTACCCGGTGAGCGCGCTGGGTGACGAGGCCCTGGCCGAACTGCTCGGGCGGCTCGGCCTGCCCACCGTCGGGTCCTTCGCCGCGCTGCCTGCCGAGTCGGTCGCGGACCGCTTCGGCCCGTCCGGGACGGTCGCGCACCGGCTGGCCCGCGGCTTGCAGCCGCGCCCGCTGGTGCCGCGCGACGAGGAGCCGGACCTCGCCGTCGAGCAGCGCTTCGATCCGCCGGAGCCGCTGGCCGAACCGCTGGTGTTCGTCGCCCGCACGCTGGCCGAGCAGCTGCACCGGCGGTTGGCCGGGGCCGGGCTGACCTGCCGCCGGGTGGCCGTCGAGGTGGCCTGCGCGGACGGCCGGACGGCCTCCCGGCTGTGGCGGCACGAGGGCCGGCTGTCCGCGACGGCGCTGGCCGAGCGGGTCCGCTGGCAGCTCCAGGCCTGGCAGGGCGCGGGTACCTTCACCGACGCCGGGGGAGACGGCGCGGACACCGGCTTCATCCTGCTCCGGCTGGCCCCCGACGGCCTCTCCCCGGACCAGGGCCGTCAGCTCGCACTGTGGGGCCAGGCCGTCGCGGACGACCGGGTGGAGCGTGCCGTCGCCCGGGTGCAGGCGGTGCTCGGGCACGCCGGGCTGCGCCGGATCGAGCCGGCCGGCGGGCGCGGCCCGGGCGAGCAGGCGGTCAGGGTGCCGTGGGGTGAGCCGTACGAGGCGGCGGTGCCGGCCGACGCGCCCTGGCCGGGGCGGCTGCCGGAGGTGTGGCCCGCCGTGGTGCTCCGGGAGCCGGCGCCGGTGCGGGTGCTGGACGGGGCCGGGCAGCCGGTCACGGTGGACGGCCGGGCCGGGGTGTCGGCCCGGCCGGCCCTGGTCGTGGTCCGGGGCCGGGAGGAGCCGGTGGACGGTTGGACCGGCCCCTGGCCGGCGGTCGAGTACTGGTGGGACCAGTCGCTGGCCCGGCGCCGCGCGCGGTTCCAGGTCGTGGTGGGCGGCGGCCGGGCGCTGCTGCTCACCGTGGAGGGGGGTGCCTGGTACCTGGAAGCCGGCTACGACTGACGGTCCCGGGCCCGCACAGGAGGGGGCAAGGAGGGGGCAAGGAGGGGGGCAGGACGAGCACGAGAACGACGAAGGCAACCCCCGATGGGCTTCACCAGCCACCCCACCGTCCCCTGGACCGAACTGCACCGCCGGCTGACCGGCGCGGCACCGGACCGCACGGTCGTCCCGCTGCGCCGTCCCGTTCCCGAGGAGCCCCCGGGTTCCGGGGCCGAGTCCCCGGGTTCCGGGGCCGAGCCCCCGGCCCCGGGCTCCTGCAAGCCCGCCGAGCCCTGGGCCGAGCTGCACGTCCACTCCGCCTTCAGCTTCCTGGACGGCGCCAGTGACCCGGAGGACCTGGTCGCCGAGGCGGTCCGGCTGGGCGTGGAGACCCTCGCGATCACCGACCACGACGGCCTGTACGGCGCCGTCCGGCTCGCCGAGGCGGCCCGGGGCACGGGCCTGGCCACCGTGTTCGGCGCCGAGCTGACGATCCGCCACGACGGCGCGACCGAGCACCTGCTGGTCCTCGCCCGCGACCCGGCCGGCTACCGCCGCCTCTCCGTCGAGAAGGTCTGGGAGTGGAAGAAGAGCTACGGCGGCCGCATCCTCGGCCAG